>CAYMRN010000220.1:2349-3696 GCA_964392855.1 uncultured Sphaerochaeta sp. | reverse complement strand
TGGTCTTTCCCTATGGATAGAAACCTCATCATAGGGCAGTTGCTCGGACTGGTCACAGCACTCTGTTGGGCACAGAACTCCCTGACCTACCGCCACCTGGGATCTAAGGTGGGCTCTGACGCGGTGGCACACATACGCATGTGGATAGCCCTTCCGGCTGTCATACTGCTTGCCTTCGTCACCGAAGGGAGCTTTTTCCCCACAAATCTCTCAGTCCAGACATACCTGGTACTCTTTGCCAGCGGTGCCATCGGGTACTTTTTTACCGACATGATGCTCTTTCATGCCTTTGTATGGCTTGGGGCTCGTGAGTCGATGGTCATCATGACCTTGTCTCCGGTAGCCACGGCCATCTTCTCCTATTTCCTCTTTGCTGAGCGGCTGAAGGCGATGCAGATCATGGGCATATTGCTGACCATCATAGGGGTAATAACCATGGTGGGAGGGGGGTTGAGGGTCAAAGGGGAAGCGAGCGAGGAGAAACAGAAGGCAAAAGGCATGCTCCTTGCAATCCTTGCCTCGATCCTGCAGTCCATCTCCTTCCTGCTTGCCAAGTACGCACTGGAAGCCACAGGTCCCGTATCGACCAACCTCCTGAGAAACGTAGGGGGCTTTTTGGCATTCATCATCTATAGTTTCATCATCAAAAGGAATGCACGTTCTCACTTTGCAGCCTTCAGAGATCCCAAACTGCTCAGCCTGCTCTTCCTTACAGCGATGGTCGGCCCGGTATTGGGCATGTCCAGCCAGATGAAGGCCTTTACCCTAGCGCCGGTAGGGATCGTCACCACCATCACACAGACCACCCCCATCCTCCTGTTGCCCATCGACAGGTTCGTCCTCAAGAAAACGATCTCCGCTTCCAGCCTGCTGGGAACTTTCATCTCCATCGTCGGGGTGGGAATCCTGTTTTTGGCGGCATGAGAAGAACCTATGCGTATTGTGCTCGCAATCTCATTTTGGTACTCTTAGGGCATGAATGTACTTTCGTTGGAAAACATCTCGAAGACTCTTGACGAGGAGCCTCTCTTTACAGGGGTCAGCTTCGGTCTTGATAGTGGCGACCATGTCGGGCTCATCGGACAGAATGGGACAGGAAAGTCCACATTTCTACGCCTGCTGACAGGAGAGCTGGAACAGGACAGCGGCACCATCGCCATTGCGCGAGAGAGTGAGCTTATCATGCTTACCCAACAGATGATATTCACAGAAGAGGATACGGTTCGCTCCTACCTCTATAAGGGTGAGGGCAAGCGTATAGCCCTTGTGAACTCCTACCATGAGGTAATCGCCAAAAAACAGGACAGCCAGACAAAAAGGGAGCTCATCACGCTCACCGACCAGCTC
>CAYMRN010000220.1:0-2339 GCA_964392855.1 uncultured Sphaerochaeta sp. | reverse complement strand
CAGCTCGACCTTACAGGAAGCTGGAACCTTGAAAGCGACTACACCTCCCTATTGGGGGAGCTGGGCCTCTTTGACAAGCTGGACGAACCTATGCACACCCTCTCAGGGGGGATGCAGAAAAAAGTCGCCATAGCGAGGGTACTCTGTGCACAGCCTACCCTGCTGCTGCTTGATGAACCTACCAACCACCTGGATATAGAGACCATTGAGTGGCTGGAGCGATACCTTATGAACAGCAGCATGACCATGATCATAGTCACCCATGACCGCTACTTCCTCGATGCGGTATGCAACGCCATACTGGAACTCGATCGCGGCAGCATGTACCTGCATCCCGGATCCTTCGACACATTTCTTGAAAGGAGGGCCGAACGGCTCTCCATGATGCAGAAGGAACAGGACCGCCTGTCGGTAGTCTTGCGCAGGGAACTACAGTGGCTCAAGCGAGGACCTCGGGCAAGGACAGGCAAGGATACCAACCGCCAGGACCGTATCAAAGGGATGCTCTCTGAACAGAAGGATGTGTCTGAGACGGTCCAAAGCAGCTTCGCCTCCTCAGACAGACGCCTGGGGAAGAAAATCCTGGAAGTGAAGAACATCACAAAAAGCTATGACGGCATCCCCGTCATTAGGGACTTCTCCTACTCCTTTAGCAGAGGACAGAAGATCGGGGTGGTAGGGCCCAACGGATCGGGCAAGTCCACCCTGCTGGACCTGCTCTCCGGCCACACACAGGCGGATAAGGGTGAACGTGATGTGGGCATCAACACTGTCTTCGCCTACTATGACCAGGAGGGGCGCAACCTTACCAGCGATAAGAGCGTGCTGGAGTTTGTCCAGGACATCAGCGAGCGGATAACCCTCAGTGAGGGACAGAGCGTCACCGCAGCCAGATTCCTTGAGATATTCGGCTTCCCCACCACCATGCACAGAAGCGCCATCGCCACCCTCAGCGGCGGGGAGAAGCGAAGGCTCTACCTGATCTCACGCCTGGTCAGCAACCCCAACTTCCTGATGCTTGACGAACCGACCAATGACCTGGACCTGCCTACCATGGAGAACCTTGAGCAGTATGTGCAGGACTTTAGCGGCTGCACCCTTGTGGTATCGCATGACAGGGCATTTCTTGACCTTACCTGTGATGAACTCTTTGTACTGGACATGGAGGGAAACGTCTCCTTCTATCCAGGGCCGTACAGCGAATGGAGGGCCTACGAAAGAGTGGCGAAAGAACAGGCTAAAAAGGAAGAGCTACAGACTGTTAAGGAGACTCAAGGCAAAACAGAACAGTCGTCTAGGAGAAATGAGAAAAAGGGGCTGAGCTTTCGGGAGAAAAAGGAACTGGAAGAGATCAATGGCGAGATGGAAGCCCTGCATATCCTGCAAGGAGAGCTGGAAGCGAGCTTTTCTGATGCCCAGGAGACATCGCTTGGTACCTTGGCAGAACGAAGCGAAGCCTACCACGCCAATAGTGAAAAACTTGCAGAGTTGGAAGATCGCTGGCTGGAACTCTCGGAAAAGGAATAAGCCATGAGACAGAGAGGGCTGCTCATCCTGATGCTGCTCGTTTGCCTAGGCTCCCTTGGCGCCATTGGGGTCACCCACCTGCACATGGGCACCGGAAACGACTGGTATACGATGGGCCTTGGGGACAACCTCGATGACGGACTCTCCTTTGGTGCACACCTGATGGTGGCACTTGAGGACAAGGTCTTTCTCAAGGTCGATGCCTTGGGTTTCACCGACAAGACCAACACTGGCTACCGCTATGACCAGATCAACATCAACCTCTACTCCCCGCTGACCCTTGGCTGGGGATCCTTTACCTATACACTGACACCTCTGGTGGGTATGAGCCTTGCAGGTGATTTTGGCTTTGAGATGATACAGAACAACGTACACCAAGCGATTAACCGCCCTACACTGGACCTCCACTATGACACTACAGGACCCAATACCCATCTTAACTTGGGCTCGACAATCCAGGGCATGTTCGCTTTTGGCTGGATGCAGGTGGGCCTTGAGGCATCCTACCTGCATACCTTCGGCAGGGAAAACTCTACACAAGCACTTGCGGTCATCAAGGTGGGCAGCTCCCTCTCCTTGAAAGGGGGATACTCCTTCATGGAGGATTTTGCAGGCGGGCAGGCCCACCACTCCATGATGGACCGTCTCAACGGACCAACCTTTTCCTACTACTTCGATGGAGGTCTGGTGACCACCTCCTGGATTTTCCACAAGAACAGCGGGTCATCCTACGGGGTCTTCGGTATCGACGTGATGCAGCTGTTCCAGCCCACAGAATATGACCATACTGACTTCACCTACTCCCTGGGGTT
>CAYMRN010000219.1:0-3696 GCA_964392855.1 uncultured Sphaerochaeta sp. | reverse complement strand
ATCGGGTTGGAGCTTTGCAACCCTATCTGCAAAGAGCAGTTAAGCTGTGCAAAGAGATCTGCGAGCTCCTCGTCCAGAAGTTCGGCCCTCAACTCGAATATGAAGTGGATATCCTGTGCCTTTTCGACCAGGAGTGAGAGCATCCGGGTGGTCCTTTTCTTGTCCATGTTGAAGGTTGGGTCCAGGATGAACACCTCCTCAACCTGATGCGCAAGCAGGTACTCCAGCTCCTCGTCGACGCGTTCGTAGCTGAAGTGCCTCACCGAGCGTATGCCTTTGGACTCGAAACAGAAGGCACAGCTGAAGGGACAGCCTCGGGTCATCTCCCAGAGGATGGAGGCCCCTGGCTTCATGAAATCGGTGGCACTGCCTGAAAGGAATACCGATCCAAGGGCCCTTAGGTCCAGGGGAAAGGCGTAGGAAACCTGCTGTCCCTTTGCCAGGATGCCCTGTCCTTGTACCTTTTCACCAACAAGTAGCTGGGCAAGGGCTTGCGTTGTGCTCTCCTCCCCCTCTCCCAGGGTCAAGAAATCATACAGGTCAAGGTCGAAGCTAAGGGGATTGGCTGTGACTTCAGTGCCACCGGCAAAAAGGACCACAGAGGGAGCTGTTTTCTTCAGATGTTGGACAAACTGGTCAAACCACTCCCTGTTCCAAAGGTAGATCGAACAGCCGATATGAGTTGCCCCGCTTTTTGCACTCATCTCAGCCGCTTGTATGGGGTCATCTTCGAGTGTGTATGCGCCAAGGGTACATGCAAGGCTTTTGAGGGTGGGGTGGTGTCCTATTGCTGTCTGTATTGAGAGCGCTCCTAGGGGAAAGCTGAGGTTTCCCTTTTCAAGGCAGCACGATACTATCTGAATTTTCATGTGTCGATACTACCGGCTCTGCAATTCTCTTGCAAGCATATGACAGGAATGATAGAGTTTGCATGGAGTGGTTATGAAACGTCTTATAGTGATGATTATCTCTCTTTGCATGCTACTACCCTCACTTTTTGCTATGGAGGCTCGGCTTGTCAGCAGCTATCCTAACCAGATGGAGATCGCTTGGGACGCGGTGAAGGGGGCTGTATGGTATGATTTGTATCTGGATAATCAGCCGATAAAACGGGTCAAGGCCCCGACCCTAAGCCAACGTTTGGGCTCTAACGAAGATAGCTTGGAGTCAAATCGGGAGTATCAGCTGATCGTAGCTGCCAGGACTGCCAAGAATGTGACCCTGGAAGCTACTCAGATCCCGGTAAGGACGACCAGCTGGACCGGCCACTATTTTTGGGAGAACCTCACCTCTGATGACAATGACGGCAAGTGCAAGAGTCTGCATCTGGAGGTGCGTGATTCTGGAGGAAGTCTGGAGCTGTTTGGGCATTTCCCCCAGGAGCCTGACAATCCTTTGAAGATCTTTCCCTTGCTACCCTTTGCTGATGAGTACCCCGAGCTGGATTATCATGGCGATGGAGAGGTGGAATTGGCCTATCGTACCAACGCTTCGGTATTCAATACGACTGGCATCGAGCCCAAGAGTTGGAAGGTTTTGGAGCTTGAGAAGAAAAATTCTTCCCTGAGGACGAAAATTTCTACAAAGGTGGGAATTTTTTCTTTCAAGACCGAATCAATGTTGGTTTTTGAGATTTCTGAAGCCGGGGAAAAAAAGGTATTATTTCATAATACCGGTGAAGGATTGGCTTCCAGCGGTATTTTCAAGTCTCCCAATCCCGGGGAGAAAGGTGTCTTTGTTTTTGTAGAAAAGGGGAGTTTGGCAGACATTCCCAAGAAATGATGCGTTGACAAAACCATTGAGCGGCATTATATAGTTATAGGCTATAAGGTTTCGAGGCATTGAGGAGTGCACTGCATGGATGATTCTAAAGTTCTTATCATAGTCGAATCGCCTACCAAGGCTAAGACGATAACAAAATTTCTTCCTTCGACTTGTACAGTCGTTGCCACTAAAGGTCATATACGGGATCTTCCCGAAAAGCACATGGCTATTGATGTGGAAAATGATTTTGCTTGTGATTATAAGGTGGTTGAAGGCAAAGAGTCCGTGATCAGGGAGTTGAAGAAAAGTCTCAAGGGTGCCGACAAGCTTTTGCTGGCAACTGATGAGGACCGTGAAGGAGAGAGCATCTCCTGGCACCTTGTCGAGGTGCTGAAGCCCAAGATCCCCTACCAGAGGATGGTATTTCATGAGATTACCAAAAGTGCAATCCAAAAGGCCCTTGCCAGTGGTAGGGACCTGGATGAGAATCTGGTGCATGCCCAGGAAAGCAGGAGGGTAGTCGACCGTCTCTATGGGTATACCCTGTCCCCAACGCTGTGGAAAAAGCTTGCCAACAAGAAACTCTCGGCCGGAAGGGTGCAGTCTGTGGGACTGCGCCTTACCGTTGACCGCGAGCGCCAGCGCATAGCCTTCGTACAGAGTGTCTACTTTGATGCAAAGGCTGAGCTGCTCTCCTCTTCCAAGCAGAGCTATGAGGCAAAGCTGACCTCCTACAAGGGCAAGAGCCTTGCAGGAGGGAAAGATTTTGATTCAGTGACAGGTCTCTACAAGGGTGCTGATACAAAGCTGCTTTTGGATAAGGAGAAAATCGATCAGATAGTCGCTGAGCTTGAAGATGCGACCTATGAGGTAGCAGATATCCAGCGCAAGCCATTTGTCACCAGACCAAGCATTCCCTTCACCACCAGCACGTTGCAACAGGATGCCATCAAGAAGTTGCGCATCAGCGCGTCGGATACGATGCGTATCGCACAGAAGCTCTATGAGAATGGGTTTATCACCTATATGCGTACTGACAGCCCCTCGCTTAGCCAGGAAGGGACCAAAGCAGCACGGTCGCAGGTTGAGAAGCTTTACGGAAAGGATTTTCTCTCCCCTTCTGCCAGATACTTCAAGGCGAAGAAAAGTTCCGGTGCCCAGGAAGCCCATGAGGCAATCCGCCCATCAGGCGATAGCTTCATCATCCCTTCGGATACCAACCTTACAGGAAAAGACCGGGCCCTCTATGAGTTGATCTGGAAACGTACCCTTGCATCCCAGATGGCTGATGCCAAAAAAGCCACAACCAGTGTAAGCATCAAGGCAAAGGATGCCCTGTTCACCGCCACCGGCACACAGATAGTGTTCCCTGGTTTCCTACGGGCCTATGTAGAGGGTTCAGATGACCCTGACGCTGCTCTGGAGGACAAGGAGACCTTGTTGCCCCCTCTCTCTGTTGGCGAGATCTGTCCCCTCGTCTCCTTGGAGAGTCTGGAGCACCAGACCAAGAGCCCTGCCCGCTACACCGAGGCATCGCTAGTAGAGGAGTTGGAGAAGCGGGGAATCGGGCGCCCTTCCACCTATGCTACAATCCTGAAGACCCTGATGGACCGCAAGTATGTGGTCAAGGAGGGTTCTGCACTGGCTCCTACCTTTACCGGTTTTGGGGTCTGTCAGTTCCTGGAGAAGAACTTCCTGCAATTTGTCGATTATGACTTTACCTCAAATATGGAGAGTGCCCTTGACCAGATCGCCGATGGCGAACTGGACAGGAGCACCTTTCTCAAGGATTTTTACCTAGGGGAGAATGGGCTTGAGAACCAGAACAGGGTACAGATGGAAAAGGATAACAAGGCTGCTTCCAAGACCTTGGACTTGCCCCAAATTGCTGATGATAACCCTATTTTTATCGGTCCCTATGGCCCGTATGTT
>CAYMRN010000218.1:0-3697 GCA_964392855.1 uncultured Sphaerochaeta sp. | reverse complement strand
AGCAGGGTTGGTCGCTAACTATGACAGGACAGAACCTACCAATATTGCAGGAATATCGGACCTCAACCCCGTTGAGTTGCAACTGGACACCTTCTTCGCCATCACCGGTGCAAAAAGGCTGGGGATGATCTACACCAGCGGTGAGGCCAATGGTGTAGCAATGATGGAGTTAGCAAGGGATATCTGTAAAACTCGAGGCATAGAGTTTGTTCCAGCAGCAGTAAGCAACTCCAGTGAGGTGAAGATGGCTGCCCAATCCATTGCCGGGCGCATCGACGGCATGTACATTGCGATTGACAACACAGTAGTCAGTGCCATTGCAGGGGTAAGCGAGGTATGCAAAAAGGCGGGCATCCCCCTTTTCAACACCGATACGACCAGCAGTGAAAACATTGATTTCCTGATGAGCTGGGGCTTCAACTACTATACAGTGGGAGTGGAGACAGGCAAGGTGGTGGAAAGAATCCTCAACGGGGAGGATCCCAAGGATATCGGCACGGTGTTCTTTGATGACCCTACGCAGTTCGAACTCTGGTTCAACCTCGATGTGGCAAAGAGACTGGGCATCACCATCGATGAGAAACTGCTCGCCTCTGCGTCAGTGGTCTTCCAGGATGGCAGGAAAATACAGAAGAAGTAGGCATCCAATCCTAGGAAAGCCATGACCTGGCGATGTTCGGCTCAGCCTTCGTGGTAAAGAGAATCTGGTTCGCAGCCAGATTCTCTTTCTCTTTTCCTTTGTTGGCATGAGAAGATTCAGCCGTTAAGAAGCAGTCCTTCCAACATAACCTTGTGCTACCATCTTCGAAGGAGTACCCTTAAGACTATCTAGAGGAGGCTCATATGGTCCAACAAAACCAAACCAAAAAGGTCTGGATGCTCATAGCCCTGCTGCTCGTTCTGGCATTGTTGCTCACTTCGTGCCTGCCGGGGACTCTCAAGACTACAGGTAAAAAGCCAGCCGGCTTCTTTTTGGGCATCTGGCACGGATGGATAGCTCCCATATCCCTCATTGTTGGGTTTTTCAATCCAAAAGTGCGCATCTATGAAGTGTTCAATACAGGCTGGCTCTATGACTTTGGCTTCTACATCGCCATCATCAGTGGATTTGGAGGCCTCTCACTGGCCAGGAACAAGGCACGAGGAGACAGATACCGATGACCAGACAACACAAGATTTGCTGAGCATATATCCCTTTCATCTTCTCTCCTGCCTTGCTTCTTTGGTCTAGTTCCCAATTGCCTTGCGTTGTTCTTCCCAACAAACGCAATACCCATGGTTGCTATCCATATGCATAATTCATGAATTATTATTCATAATTATGCATAATACGATTTACAAAGCACCATAATAACGCTATAGTTTTGCAAACGCAGTTTCCCTTACTTGGAGGATACCTTTATGAAAATCACACTACGCACTACAGCACTGGTACTGGTTGTACTACTTGCTACTGGTTCTCTTGCATTTGCAGGCGGCTCTGCTGAAAAACCACTAGTATCAGGCTACAAGGTAGGAGTATCAAAACTCCTAGCACACCCAGCACTTGATGCTGCAGAAAAAGGGATGATGGACTACCTTGCTACAACAGACTTGGATATCACCTTTGACCTGCAGAATGCCAATGGAGATATCTCAACAGCATCCTCCATTGCACAGAAGTTCAAAAGCGACAAGGTCAGCGTGGCTGTAGGGATCGCCACCCCCTCAGCCCAGGCTCTTGCCCAGGTATTCCCCATCTCCTCCTCGACCCCAGTGGTATTCAGTGCTGTCACTGATGCAGCTGAAGCAGGCCTGGTTGCAGCTAACGTTGCAGGGGTCTCAGACAAGAACCCTGTCGAAGAGCAGATCAGGCTACTGGTAGACCTCACCGGTGCCAAGACAATCGGAAACATCTACGCCTCAGGTGAGGCTAACGGCGTCATCCTTATGGAGATGGCAAAGGCGGCCTGTGAAAAACTCGGCGTTGAATTTGTCGCTGCAGCAGTGAGCAATTCCAGTGAAGTGAAGATGGCCGCCCAGTCCATCATAGGCCGTGTCGATGCCATCTACATTGCTACCGACAACGCAGTCATCAGTGCCCTCGCATCCATTGACGACGTCACCACCAAGGCCGGCAAACCCCTGATGAGCGCTGACCCCTCTGGAGTGAACGGGCTCAATGCTATGATCGCATGGGGCTTTGACTACTACAGCATCGGCCTTGAGACAGGGAAAGTGGTAGAGAGGTTGCTCAAAGGGGAGAAAGCCGGATCCATCGGAACCGTCTACATCACCGACCCCACCAAATTTGAGCTCTGGTTCAATCTTGATACGGCCAAGAAGCTTGGCTATACTATTCCGCAGTCACTGCAAGACAGTGCGGCTGTGCTCATCAAGGATGGAAAGACCATCAGGCAGAAATAGTCTGGGGATCTGTAAAACCGCCACTCCAGTTTGAGAGCGGCGGTTTTTTCATGGTAAGGGGTTTTACATGTTAGAAGGAATTTTCGTAGATGGCCTGGTCTTCTCGCTTATGGTCATTGGCATTCTCATCTCCTATAGGATTTTGGATTTCGCTGACCTGACGTGCGATGGATCGGTAGCGACAGGGGCTGCGGTGGCAACCATGGCTATCGTCAATGGCTTGCCGATATCCTTTGCCCTGCTGCTCTCCTTTGTCGCAGGGGTTCTCGCAGGCATGGTGACGGCAGCAATCCACAACAAGCTGAAGATTCCCGGCCTCCTGGCAGGGATTCTCACCATGACGATGCTGTACTCCATCAATTTGCGTATCCTGGGCAACAAGGCCAACGTCCCTCTGTTGCGTGTCGAGACGCTCTACTCAAAGCTTCCCAAGTTCTTCACAACGCTCTCTCCGGAGTGGGCATCCCTTGTAGGTACGCTTGCCGTGGTCCTGTTTATAAAGGTACTCATCGACATCTTCTTCCGCACTGACCTGGGTGTCTCGATGGGAGCAATGGGAGGCAACGAGCAGATGGTCATAAGCCAGGGCATCAACCCTGAGGTGCTCAAGCTCATGGGCATAGGACTGTCCAACGGCCTGATCGCCCTTTCTGGAGGGATGCTTGCCCAGTACCAGGGCTTTGCTGATGCCAACCTCGGCCAGGGCATGGTCGTCCAGGGCCTCGCTGCCATCATGCTTGGGGAGTTCCTCTTCTCCACCAACAGGATATCGCTGCTCACCTTGCGTGCCATCTTTGGCGCCATCATGTACAAGGCGCTGATGTTCTTTGGAAGGAAATACGGCTACCTGATCCATATCACCCCCAATGACTTCAAGATGCTTACAGGCATCCTGGTGATCGCTTCCCTCTTCATTGCCCAGACCAGGAGCCTCGCTTCCTCCAAGGGTGCGAAGAAAAAAGCCATTGCCCGCTCGATAGCAAAACATGAGGCTATCCTGAAGGAGGAGAACTGATGCTAGAAATAACAAATATGACCAAGGTATTCTACCCAGGGACTGTCAATGAAAAAATGGCCCTCGATGATGTGAGCCTGCATGTGAACAAGGAAGATGTCATCTGTGTGGTAGGGTCAAACGGATCGGGAAAGTCCACGCTGTTCAACTTGATCAGCGGAACCTACCCCCTTACAAGCGGCAAGATAATCTTCGACGGCAATGATGTGACCAACTGTGCCGAATACAAACGGGCGATGACCATCGGAAGGATCTTCCAGGACCCCACCAAAGGCA
>CAYMRN010000217.1:0-3735 GCA_964392855.1 uncultured Sphaerochaeta sp. | reverse complement strand
CCCCTTGATGCCGATATAGTTGTCCAGGCAACGTCCGTAGGACTATTTTCCCCTACTGCCTGTGTTGATGTAAGCTTTCCCAAAAGAAATAGTGTGCTAATTGCCTGTGATGTTGTATTCAATCCTGTCCAAACGTTGTTTTTACAGCGAGCGGAGGAGGCTGGTTGTACACCTGTCGATGGTTTGGGAATGTTGGTTAATCAGGGGATCTTGGGCATACAGCAGTGGACAGGGAACAGCCCTGATGCGCAAGGAATGAGGGGTGCACTGGAGGAGGCCTTTGGTATATAGTGACACTTTCGCGTCAAGTCGATACTATGAGCGACAATGAAGTATTATTGTATTGCATGCAGGACAGGAGGTGAGGCTAAGGTACGTGCACACCTGAACAAGTATTTTGACAGGGAGTTTGGAGACCTGAACGATGTGAAGGTCTTCTACCCCCAAAGACGTATGTTCGAACGAAGGAAAGGAAAGAAGCTGGTCACAGACCAGCCCATCCTTCCTGGCTACCTGATGGTAAGCAGTGAGAACGATCTGCAAGATCGTGCTCACGAGGTCAGAAGGGTCCCAGGCTGTTATGGGTTCCTCCGTAACTTGGACAAGAGTATTGTCCTCAAGGGAGCTGACATGCAGTATGCTGCCTGGATCATGGGCAACAAAGGTCTTATCAAGCCAAGCAAGGCTGAGTTCAAGAAAGGGGAGCCCATCAAGGTCCTGGAGGGTCCCTTGATGGATCTGCATGGGACTATCCTGAGGGTTGACCGCAGGAGTTCAAGGGTTCTGGTGGCATTTGAGTTTGCCAATGAGGTTCGCAAGGTGAGCATGCCGGTGGAGTTTGTTGGATCTGACAAATAGGTATGTCAGAAGTGGATATGCAAAAGAAGTAATTAGCACTGATTGATGGTAATTTCCTGCTTGTAGTCACTATATCTTGCTCATTGTTGTGGAAAGTTGCATTTTATCAGTTTACATGCCCATTGAAGGGTGCTATGCTAATTTTACTTTAGTTGGACAGAATCCATATGGTTCTTATAGTAGAACTGGTTCGCTTAGGTCCTAATGTCTTTTTGCTGTAGGTCCGTCCTGGTAAAGAGGCTCTCAAGCTTCTCGTTACAACAGAGTAATCTGGGTTGGGGAAGATGTGTCTTTATATTAATTCAGTACTAAATATATCGAGGTTTTAGTGGCAAGTCTTGCAACAAAGCGTATAAGGCGGACAGTCATTCTCTTGTGTTTTGATACAGTCTGGATGACAGCCAGTGGATTCTTTGCCGCATGGGTAGTGTTTCGTACTATCCCACCGATGTTTTACTCGGTGGTTGCACTGAATACCATTGCTTTGTTGCTTACTCTACTCGCGGTAAAGTTCTATAGGATCCGCATCAGTGAAAGTTCCCTGGACCTGCTTAACCGTGGGCTGGCCGGGTTCATCATGCCCTTTGTGGTTGGCATTATGATATTTGCACGTTTTGATGGCTTTTTCTCCCTTTGGATTCCTTTCCTGTTTGTCTCTGATGGCTTTTCCTTTCTTTCCTTGATGGGATTGAGGTATGTATACCGTAATGCCATCAATTTCCATAACAGACAGGTTAATAACAATAATCCCAGGGCTATTGTCTATGGTGCTGGGGAGTTGGGAAATACTTTGGTACGGCAGTATCAGAAGGGTAAGCTTCCTTACCACATTGTAGGATTTGTCGATGACGACAAGAACCTACAGAATACTGTCCTCCTGGGCATGAAAGTCTTTGGCGCTGTCGATGACCTTGACAGGGTATTGAAGCTGACCAAGGCTAAGGCCCTTATCATCGCTATCACTGAAATTTCTCAAGAGAAGATGCTCAAGGCTGTCGATGCTGCCAAGGAAAACGACTGTGAGGTGATGGTCATCCCCTCGCTGTTTGAGATGCAGCAAGGTGGCGCCAAGGAACTGGACCTCAGGAGCCTTGACTATGCCGACCTGTTGGGCCGTCCCCTTATCAAGATCGATAGGGATCCTATCAGGGCCATGGTGAGGGACAAGAGGGTCCTTGTTACCGGATCTGGTGGCAGCATAGGGGGCGAGATCTGCAAGCAGCTGCTTAGCTATGATCCCAAGCAGTTAGTCCTGCTTGATATTGATGAGACTGAGCTTCATGACCTGTCGCTGAGGCTACACAACTACCAGAAGGAGTGGAGCAACCTTGTCATCCCTGTTATTTGTGATGTGAAGAACAGGGCAAAAATAGACAGGATATTCGAGCAGTACAAGCCCGAGCTTGTCTTTCATGCTGCAGCGTACAAGCATGTGCCGCTGCAGGAGCTCTATCCTGAGGAGGCCATCACCACCAACATCGGTGGTTCCTACAATGTGCTGCAGAGTGCCAAGGCACACAACGTAAAAAAGGTGGTTATCATCTCCACCGACAAGGCGGTTAACCCCACCAATGTGATGGGAGCCACCAAGCGTGTTGTGGAGCTGATGGCCAGCTTGCTGAACACTGCAGAGACTGAGATGGTCGCTGTACGCTTTGGCAACGTCCTGGGAAGCCGTGGGAGCATGCTTCCCCTCTTCATGGACCAGATCAAGGCGGGAGTCCCCATCACAGTGACGCATAGGGAGATCATCCGATACTTCATGGCCATTCCCGAGGCCGTAGGCCTCGTCTTCAAGGCTGCTTCGATGGCGAAGGGCGGGGAAGTGATGGTCCTGGATATGGGACAGCCGGTAAAGATATATGACTTTGCACAAAAGTTAGTGAAGTACTATGGCGATGGAAGAAGCCAGGTGATAGTCACAGGCCTTCGTCCTGGCGAGAAGCTGTATGAAGAGCTCCTAGCCAACAAGGACACGACCATCCCAACAGAGGACAAGCTTGTCTTTAAGGCAAAGGTTGATAAGGCAACGCTGGAAGAAGAGGAGCTTAGACTCCTGATAGATTCCCTACCAGAGAAGAGTCCTGAAGAACTGGTAGGGATCCTCCATGCCTTGGTTCCGGAGTTCGAGGGGATGAAGGTATAGGGAAAGTTAATAAGAAAACAAGAGAAAGAGAAGATAAAATAAAATAAAAGAAGAAGAGAAGGAAAATGGTGTCCTACAGAGCAAGAAGAGGCCTTGTTAGCAAAGCCTCTTCTTGGTGCAATGGATCCTTTTTAGGCTTGCAAGCATTCAGCTACTCGACTCTTTTAGTAATGGTATTGCTGTTTGTAGATACCACGTGAGTATAGCTTCTCGTTCAAAGAATATATCCAGATCCAATTGTTGGAAAGGTATTGAGCTTGGATGAGCAAGAATGAAACCTGCGAGGTCTGCTGGTTCAAAGCCAAACAGAAGAGCTACTTCTTCTAGACCTAAAAGACGACTGGTATCTACTTGAGAAAGATAGGGTAGCTCACCGCTTTGTATATAGGGTTTCATATAACACGTATAGGTAGCATTGATTTCTGATCGTGAGAGGAAGTTCATGATATGGCCTCCTCAGCTACAAGAGAAAGAGAAGAAGCATACCGTAAGAAGGAAGATACTCTGATGCCATAGGCTTTGCAGTAGATCTCAAGGGTGCTTAGTGCTGGATAGCTTTGATAGCGTGATTGCTCACGAAGACTTATGGCGGTCACTTGAAAATGAGTGAGTTTAGCTAGGCTTGTTTGGGAAAGACCAAGATCCAGACGAACAGCCTTAAGGGCATACGAGATCTGCTCAGGTGTAATGCTTAAGCTTGAGGTTCTGAGGTTCTGAGGTTCTGAGGTTCT
>CAYMRN010000216.1:0-3754 GCA_964392855.1 uncultured Sphaerochaeta sp. | reverse complement strand
GGTCAATGACCATTGTCGAATCATCACGTAGGTGGTAGGTTATCTCAGCCAGGGGTTCCTGCATATCCTCCCCAACATAAAAACCATTCTCTTTCTTTTTGATCTCTACCATTGCCAACCTCCTACCTTGTAGCGTTCAACATCTCTTTTGCATGGACTAGGCTCACTTTACTCGCCTCATCTCCGCTGAGCATACGGGCTATCTCCTGTTCCCGTCTTGCTCCCTCGACCTGCTGGATATGGCTATAGCTCATCCCGGCCGAAACTTCCTTGGAAACGACTAGGTGTGCATCAGCCTGGCTCGCTATCGAAGCCAGGTGTGTGATGACCAGCACCTGGTGGCTCTTGCTCAGCCTCTTGAGCTGCTTTGCGACAGCAAGGGCGACACTTCCCCCTATGCCTGCATCCACCTCATCAAATATCAGGGTCCCTACCCTATCATGATGACTGAGTGTGGTCTTCAAGGCAAGCATGATCCTTGAAAGCTCTCCTCCACTAGCCACATCCTTGATAGGACGGCTTTCAAGGCCTGGGTTTGCACAGATCATAAATGCTATGGAGTCCGCTCCGTTGACCGAAGGTGCTGTCTTCAGCACCTCGATGGTGAACAGGGCCTCCTTCATGCCTAGGGTCCTCAAGGTCTCCTCGATCTCCTTTTGCAAGACCTGGGCCGCTCGCTTTCGCGCCTCGGTCAGGATGGTGGCCGCCTTGAGCATTTCCCCCTGGCTCTGGCTGAGCTTTTTCTCCAGATCCAGCAAGAGATCCTCACCCTGTTCTCCCTGCAGGAGTTTCTCCTCACTCTCAGCCTTGAAGGCTAGCATCGCCTCAAGGGAGTGCCCGTACTTCTTCTTGAGCCTCTGCAGAAGTGCAAGCCTGCCTTGCAGCTGGTCCAGCTCCATCTGGGAGAAGGACATGGATGAGAGATAGTCGCGCAGACTCTCATAGATATCCTCAAGCTCGATGGAGGAGCTCTCCAGCCTCTGGTGGAACTCAACGAGGGAAGGGTCGCTCTTGGATGCTATGCCTATCTGCTTGACTGCCTGGTGGAGGCTTCCTAGCAGGCTGGACCCTGCATCAGAGCCATGGAGCAGGTCTGTAGCCAAGCTCAGGCTATCATATATCTGTTCAAAGGAGGAGATAGTCCGTATCTGTTCTGCCAGCTCCTCATCCTCCCCTATCTTGGCATTCGCCTTGGAGATTTCATCAACGGCAAATTTTAGGAACTCAGCTTCCCGCTCACTGTCCTGCAAGCTTTTCGTAAGCTGCTTCTGCTCCTCCTTGAGGGACTGGACCTGCCTGAAGAGCTCCTGATACCGCTGTTTTTCCTGATGACAGTTGCCAAAGGCATCCAACACCGACAGCTGGTTTGCCGGGGACAGCAGGCTCTGGTGGTCACGCTGTGCGCTGATGTCCAAAAGCTCTTCCCCGAGCAGCGTCAGGTCGCTGCGTGTGGCGGCCCTGCCCTGTATGGTTGCACTCGAGCGACCGTTGGCCCTGACATTGCGGCTGAGCAGGAGACAGCCGTCATCGAGTGAGAGGGAATTCTCTGAAAGATAGGTAGCGATCACAGAAGAGACATTGTCTCCAAGGAAGAAGGTGGCGGTGACAGTTGCACAGTCGCACCCACTTCTGATGGCCTGCGCATCAGAGCGTTCCCCCAAGAGCAGACCTAAGGCTCCGAGGATGATGGACTTTCCGGCTCCAGTCTCTCCGGTGATTACGGTAAAGCCCTCACCAAAGTTGATGGTAACATCGTCAATGAGGGCGTAGTGATGAATTTCAAGGCGCTCAAGCATGGAGACCTCCTCCGGACCAGTTGAGTTTGTCACGTATTACTTCTATATAGTTACGCCTTTCGCTTGTGACTAGCAGTGCTTTGCTTCTCGACTTCTCGACAATAATGACATCTTCCTCTTCTAGTGTGAAGGTTTGCTGTCCATCGATGGAGAGCATCAGCCCTGTACGCTGGCCCTTGTGGATATGGATGGAGACCTTAGACTCCCCGCTTATTACAAGGGGTCGGTGCGAAAGGGTAAAGGGACAGACAGGGGTCACTACCATTGCCGAGAGGTCCACATCGAGGATAGGCCCTCCTGCCGCCAGGCTATAGCCGGTGGAACCGGTAGGCGTTGCAATGATCAGGCCGTCTGCACGGAAGAAACCGGCATGGGTCTGCCCGATGGAGAGGGAGAGGTTGATGACCTTGCTGATGCCGCTGGAGGTCACTACCATCTCATTGAGGCCATGGCCTGAAAATACCCGATCGCCGTCCCGCATCACCGCAACGCGGACCATAAGGCGGCGGCTGATGGAGTTTCTCCCCTTGAGGTAGTGTTCGATGGCCTCTTCCCACTCATCGACGGATATCTCGGTGATGTAGCCGAATGTTCCCAAATTGATGGCAAGGATGGGGATGCCCAAGTCCTGTAGGTACCTTGCACAGTAGAGTACCGTGCCGTCCCCGCCGAGGCAGATCACCAAGTCAGTTCCCTCCTCCACAACAAGGGCATCATTTTCCTCACAGGTACGGAATATGGTGGTGGTGATACCCCTCACACCAAGATAGGCAACTATCTTATCCGAGAGTTCATGGGAGGCTGGCTTTTGCCAATTGGCTATGATGAGCACCTTGTGCACTGTTCTTTGTTTCATGTCTACTCCTTAGGGTAGGTGCGAGATCACTTTCAGCAGCATCTCGACATCGCCCTGCTTGAGAAACGGATAGGTTGGAAACGAAATGGCCCTCAGAAGGGAGGGTACGGCATTAGGATAGAGGTCAAAACGTTGATCATGGAGGACGCCCAGACTATGTTCAAAGGTCTTCTGTGCAGCGACCTGATATTTGTTGGCAAACTTGATGGCCTCTTCAGCCTTGGAGTCCAGGACCACACAAAACCCATAGCCATTCGGTTCGAAGTCGATGTTTCCTATGCCAAACAGCCTGTGGGGTGTTTTCAGGAGGGCTTTGCGAAAGAGGTCATAGAACTCCCTGCGCTTGGTCAGCTGCAGGGGGAGATTGGCCAGTTGGATGATACCCAAGGCGGCATTCATATCCGGCAACTGCTCATAACGGCGTACTTGCAAAAAGAGTTCCTCTAAAGGAGAAGCGAAAGCGTGGTCATTGAAGACGAGGGCAGAGCCTCCTCCTGTTGAGACGATGCAGTCCTGCTCGAAAGCACAGACGACAAGGTCCCCGAAGGATCCGGCCTTGGTCCCCTCATAGGTACTCTCCAGGCTCTGGCTGATATCCTCTATGACCTTGACCCCCACCTGGCGATAGTCACAACCATAAGGAATCTGGCACATGGGCTCATGTATCAGCAGGACAGAAGCCCCTTTTGAGACGAGACGGGTTGCTTCGCTGAGGGAGAGACACCCATGTTCGGGATCAATGTCACCAAGGAGGGCCTTTGCTCCAAGGCTCTCAGCCGCTACCTCATATACTGTCGGAGAGAGTATGCTCATCCCAACGACACTCCCCTTTCCAATGTTGCAAAGCTTCAAGGCGGCGATGAGGGCGTCCAGGTAGCTTCTCAGGACTATCCCCTCCTTTGCCCCTACGAGGGTGCAAAACTGCTTGAGAAACTCTTGTGAGCGTTCTCCAGGACCTATCCTCTCGTCTACCATCGTCTGTAGGACAGCATCCATATCCTTACGGAGTATGGTGGGTTTGTAAAATGGGATCAGTGCCACTTGTTCCTCCTCGACCCAGTATACCCGCTATTGCAAGCTGTTTCCACAGAATATCAAGAAA
>CAYMRN010000215.1:0-3771 GCA_964392855.1 uncultured Sphaerochaeta sp. | reverse complement strand
CCTTGGCGCCTGGACTGGCCGATGCGCTGGGCGTATGAAGGGGTCGACTTTGAACCTGCTGGGAAGGACCACCACAGTGAAGGAGGTTCCTTTGACACCTCCAGGAAGATGGTCACCGTCTTTGGCGGAGAAGCGCCTGTCTCCTTCCAGTATGACTTCATCAGCATCAAGGGCAGGGGAGGAAAGATCTCCTCCTCAAGCGGGGATGTCATCTCCCTCTATGAGGTGCTTGAGGTATTTACCCCCGAGATTACCCGCTACATGTTCGCAGGCACCAGGCCCAACTCCGAGTTTGCCATCTCCTTCGACCTGGACGTGCTGAAGATGTACGAGGACTATGACAACTGCGAGCGCATCTACTTTGACCTGCTCCAGGTCAATGAGAAGCGCAAGGCAAAGGAAGCGAGGATCTATGAACTGAGCCAGGTGGGGGATATCCCTACAGAAGCATCCTTCCAGATTCCCTTCCGACACCTGTGCAACCTTCTTCAGCTGCATGAAGGCAACATTGATGTAGCCATCAGCACCTTAGGTGAGATGACTGAAAGCCAGAAGGAGCGGCTGAAGACACGCTGCGTCTGCGCATGGAACTGGATCACCACCTTTGCTCCTGAAGAGTTCAAGTATCGCCTTGCAACCGAAGCCGACCCCAAGGTCGAGTTGACTGAGGTGGAGCACAAGGCCATCATTGACCTTATAGCCCTGGTTGAGGAGATGGATGACCTTGAGGACAAGGTGTACACCACACGCCTGTATGACGCTGCAAAGGACAATGGCATTGATACCAAGGAGTTCTTCCAGCTTGTCTATCGGGTGATGATAGGTAAGGATCAAGGCCCAAAACTTGGACCCTTCATCAAGACCTGTGGTAAGGAGAAGACTCTCTCTATCCTGAAACGATACAACACATAACAGTACAATTTTGTTGTATAGTGAAAGGGAGCAGGTAATGCTCCCTTTCACTATTTGGAGGTTTATATGAAAGTTCTTATGATCAACGGAAGCCCTAATGAGAAGGGTTGCACCTATACGGCCTTGAGTGAAGTGGCGTCATCTCTGACAAAACGAGGAGTAGAAAGCGAAATTCTCTGGATAGGCAAAGGTGCCATCCACGGCTGTAGTGCCTGTGGCTCCTGCAAGACTACAGGGGTCTGCATCTTTACCGATGACTTGGTAAACGAGGCTGCAATCAAAGCAAAGGCCTGTGATGCCCTTGTCCTAGGATCGCCTGTCTATTACGCCTCCATCAACGGAGCTGCGAGTGCATTCCTTGATAGGCTGTTCAGGCTCATCTCCAAGCATATGGCGCTCAAGCCGGGCTCTGGTGTCGTTTCCTGCCGTAGGGGAGGAGCCAGTGCATCCTTTGATCGGCTGAACAAGTACTTCACCATCAGTGGGATGCCTGTTGTCTCCTCAACCTACTGGAACAGCGTCCACGGCAATACCCCGGACGAAGTACGTCAGGATGCCGAAGGCTTGCAAGTCATGCGCAACCTTGGCTTGAATCTGGCTTGGCTGCTGGAGTGCATAGAGGCTGGAAAGGCACATGGTGTTGCCGCCCCTGAGCGTGAGGAACCTATAGTGACAAGTTTTATCCGCTAGATAAAGAGCTGCCCCCCGGTGGAAAGAACTTTCCTGTCAGGGGGCATACTGCCGCTTTTTACTTGCTCTCTAGCCCAGGATCTTATCCAGGACATGGGCCTTGGTTCGCCACTTGTCCTGGGCCTTTACCCTGAGATCCAGCTGCAGTTTCTTGCCTGGGAAGATTGCCCTGATCTCCGGGGTGCTCCCCTGGCGGATCTTCTTGATGTTTGCCCCGCCTTTTCCTACCACAATACCCTTTTGGGTCTCCCGCTCCACTATGATGGCGGCCCTTACCCATATGGTATTGGTCGCCTCATTGTGTTCGATATCCTCAACAGATACGTAGATGGCGTGGGGTATCTCCTCGGTAACGAGGTTTATCGCCTTCTCGCGGATGATCTCGCTGATGCGGAACTCCACAGGCTGGTCGGTATAGGCCTCAGGGGGGTAGAGCAGCTCACCCTCTGGGGCAAGCTTGAAAAGCTCGATGAGGATCTCATCGACGCCTTCGTCGAGCTTTGCAGAAGCTGTAACCACGACAGAGCCGGGAAGCTGTTCGGCAAGGAATGCCTTGGCCGCCTCATGTTCGCCCATGCTCAGGATGTCGCTCTTGTTGATGCAGCAGACTACCGGGCTCTTTACCTTGGCAAGGGTCTGCGCTATCGCCATCTCCTCATCCCCGGAGGGACGTTTTGCATCGATGAGGTAGAGTACCACATCGCTGTCTTCGAGGGTCCTGATCGCGGTCTCCTGCAACCTCTTGTTCATGGCCTTCTCACTCAGGTGGTAGCCTGGGGTATCGGTAAAGATAAGCTGGCCTCGCTCGTCAGTATAGATGCCTCGGATGGCATTTCGGGTAGTCTGGGGCGTGGCAGCGGTGATGGATACCTTCATCTCGGTGATGGTATTGAGCAGGGTGCTCTTGCCGGCAGACGGCCTTCCTATAATAGCAACAGTAGCACATTTCATGAACAGATCCTCCACAGCAAAGTATAGCGAATCAAGAAGGCTATGCATACAGAATGACCGAGATTCCTCAAAGGGCTCCTATTTATCCCCCAGCATCCCTTTTCACTACAGGACTTATCTCGTATACTTAATCAAAACGCGAAAGCGAAAAACCCTTATGAAGAGAGGCTTTTCATGCCAGAAAAAGAAGAGAAGAAACCTGCAGTGCAGGACCCCCAGATAAACGAAAAACTCCTGAAGACCCGCTCCATCATGCTCAGCGGTGAGATCGACAAAGAGAGTGCTGATCTTGTAATCAAGCAGCTGCTGGTACTGGAAGGCGAAAGCAACGACCCTGTGAGGATCTTCATCAACAGCCCAGGGGGGGATGTTGATGCCGGATACGCCATCTTTGACATGGCTCGCTTCGTTTCCTGCCCTGTGACCATGATCGGCATGGGCCTTGTGGCAAGTGCTGCCGCCTTGGTCCTGCTTGCAGTGCCTGCAGAAAGGAGGCTTGCCCTTCCCAACTCAACCTACCTCATCCACCAGCCTATGAGCGGCATGAAGGGTGTGGCTACCGACATAGAGATACATGCCCTCCACCTGGAGAAGCTGCGGGCCAAGCTCGATGCACTTATTGCAGAGGAGACAGGAAAGACCATCGAAGAGGTCACCAGGGATACCGAGAGGGATCACTGGCTTTCGAGCACTGAAGCGCTTTCCTACGGCTTGGTAAGCAGAATAGTAACGTCAAGGAGTGAGCTCTAGCACCCCATGGGAAAAACAAAATACCTTAGCGAGACGGAGAAGCAACAGGGACGAAAACACATGTATCGGCAGGAAGTGTACAATGGCGTTGCGTACAGCCTGCTAGGTGATACCATAGTCTACCTCCTGGCCATTTATTTCGGCGCAGGCAACCTCGCCTTGGGATACATCGCCTCCGCTTCCTACATAGCAGGGGTGATCCTTCCTTTTGTTCCCATTGTTTTCAAAGGGAGGAACCATATCAAGGTGCAGTCAACGGTATGGTTGGTCAGAGGTATTGTCTGCTTCGGCTATATGGGACTTTTCTTTTTGACCGGCAGTGCTGCAGTGCTGTTGCTCCTTGGCGTCTATACCGTCTTCAATGTCTTTCGTATGATCGGCATCGCCCTCAATGACTCCACCATGAAAAGCATCAGCAGCGTCTCCAACCGGGGTAAGGTTGTAGGCAACGTCAATGTTGCCTACCAG
>CAYMRN010000214.1:0-3782 GCA_964392855.1 uncultured Sphaerochaeta sp. | reverse complement strand
CTCCAGCCCATCGATGATGTCAGCCATCTTCTGTGAACCATACCGCTTGAACAGCCCTAGTGGATCATTTTGGAACCTGGCGTTGGTGGCAATCTCCTTGAGCATGGGATTCATCCCACCAGGGGCCATATGCAGGAAGGTTATGTAGGCATTCGGGGTGTAGAGGTAGTGGAGGAACTTCTTTGCAGCGGCAGTCTGCTCTGGGGTACTCTGGTTGAACAGCCCAAAGGCAACAACGGTGCCATACCCTGCTGGAACCTTTTTGTTCATGATAGAGGCGACTTCCGTCTTGCTCACCAGTTCCGGATCAAAACTCGAGCCCTTCAGCTCAGAAAAGTATTCGCCGGTCAGTGATCCTGCCGCAGCTTCCTGAAGTGCAAGGTCATCCATGATGTAGGTCGAATAGAAGAACTGGGCCATCTTGCCCTGCAGATAGTAGTCACGTGCCCTCCACGTCTGTGGTCCGGGCGGGTTATACTTGGCAAGCTCAGCATAGAAGGCAACAGCCTCCCTCATCTCAGGAGAATTGAAGATCAGCTCCCCCTTGCCATTGAACAGGGCTGCCCCGTTGGACATGGCAATCGGAGTGAAACACTGCTCGGTATATGCCTCAGGCAGGGTCCCGACCAATATTCCATACTGGTTCAACTCAGGTTTGTAGAAGCGCTTTGCTGCAGCCAGCACAGCATCCCACGTATCAGGGGCTTTCAGCCCTTCACGATCAAACCAGTCGCTTCGATACCAGATCCCCTGGATCCACCCATGGTAAGGAAGGGCATAGTACTGGCCCTTTCCACTGGTTTCCAGAACTTTCAGTGGTCCATCATAGAATCGGTCGACACCGATGGCCTTGATGACTGAAGTTGCGCTCTCAATATCAAGCATGTTTTGGGCACCGAAGGATACGGCTGTCTCAGCGGGCCCTTCAAACAGGGCTGGAAGTGATCCTGTCGCCTTGGCAGTCTGGGCCTGTGTTGCAAGATCATTCTCATCAACAGGTATCAGATTGATATTGATATTAGGATTCAAAGCCATGAAGGTATCGATCAATACCTGGATGGTTGCCATTCGGTCGGATTGGGTTTCAGTAGTCCAAAACTCAATCGCAACAGGTTTTTCTGTTGTTTCAGGTTGGCCTTGTGCAAACACCATAGCCAATGATGCCAACAGCAGAATAAGAACTAGCACTACTCCCTTTTTCATACATTTCTCCTTTTTTCTTTCAGAAATCAATGTTATTTGAACTGACAGATTCTTTCCAAAACGTTTTGGATTTGATTTAACTCTAATCCAAAACGTTTTGGAAGTCAAGAAAAATGAAATGAAGAATCAGAGAAGATTTTAAAGATCGGTCGTGAAACAAGCAGGAACGGGTGTAAAGGCTCCCTTCTTCTGATCAACGTGGGAAGAATACCCTGCTATCCTACTACACTGTTTTGGGAAAAACCTCTCCTAATCCCTCTTTTTTTATCTATAGATATTGACCAATAGGCATTCATCGAATACATTTGCGCTAGGCAACAATTGCCTATAAGAACTAGTAAGGACATTCCCATGATCGACCTATGTGCAATAAGAAAACTACAGACGTCCCTGCGGACGTTTGAAAAACACCTGAAAGAGGAGACAGGACTCTCGTTCAATGACGCCCTGCTCCTATGTGCGGTAAGGAAAGGGATAGCAGAACCTGGGTTGCTTGCAAAAGAACTCGAACTCTCCCCTTCACGCCTTACCCGTATCCTCGATAGCCTTGAAAAGCGGGACCTGACCCGCCGAGAACTCTCGCCCCTTGACCGAAGAAGCATGCTGGTCACCCTCACTCCAAAGGGAAAGCAGATGGTAGAACAGTACAGCTGTAGCGGAATAACGCTACCTAAAGACCTGGAATTCACACAGAACTGAACCCGTAGGAGGGATGTATGGCACGATACCTAATTGTCGGTGGGGTAGCTGGCGGAGCTGGGACAGCAGCCAGACTCAGACGACGCGACGAAAAAGCGGAGATCATCATGTTTGAACGTGGTGAGTATATCAGTTATGCAAACTGCGGTTTGCCCTACTACGCAGGAAACGTCATCACCGAACGGTCGCGGTTGTTTGTCATGACCCCTGAGCGGTTCCAAGAGACCCTCGATGTGGAGGCCAGGGTGCTTTCGGAGGTGGTATCCATCAACCGCAAGGACAAATCCATCCATATCAAAGACCTGAAGAAGAATATCGAGTATGACGAGCGCTATGACACCCTCATCCTCAGCCCAGGGGCCTCTCCCATCAAGCCACCCATCCCTGGCATCGACCACCCCTCCATCATGTCGCTTCGCTCAGTCTCCGACATCGACAAGATCAAGGAGAAGATCGACAACCCCGGCACCAAAAGGGCTGTAGTGGTAGGAGGAGGCTTCATCGGCCTGGAAATGGCTGAAAACCTCAAGGAAAGGGGATTGGAGGTCTCTGTAGTGGAGGCCCTCGAACAGGTGATGAACATCATCGACTATGACTTGGCTGCCGAGGTGCAACAGCACCTCCGCTCCAAAGGGGTGAACCTCTACCTCCGTGACGGTGTGAAGGCTTTCGGCAAGCATGACTCACTTGTCAGTGTCACCCTCTCCTCAGGGACCATCATCGATGCAGATATTGTCATCCTCTCCATTGGGGTACGCCCTGATACCGCATTCCTCAAGGAGGCCGGCATTGAACTGGCTGATAACGGGGCCATCAAGGTGGATGAGTTCTTCACCACCAGCGACAAGCACATCAGAGCCGTTGGAGACGCCATCGAGTTCAGCAGCCCCCTGACGAGCATCCCTTGTACAATCCCCTTGGCAGGGCCTGCCAACAAACAGGCACGCCTCTGTGCAGACAACATCATCGATGGGAACACAAGGCCCTACGGGGGTACAATCGCCACCAGCATAGCCAAGATCTTTGAGATGACCGTCGCCTCTACAGGCCTCACAGAGAAGGGCCTCATCAAGGCAGGCCTTCCCTACCGTGAGGCAGTGACCCATGCAGGCACCCATGCCGGATACTACCCCAATGCAAGCCAGCTTACCCTCAAGATCCTCTACCACCCGGAAACAGGAAAGCTCTGGGGAGCACAGGCAGTGGGCTACGACGGCATAGACAAGCGAATCGACGTCATCTCAGCCTACATCGGGATGGGTGGAACCGTGTCCGACCTTACTGAGTTCGAGCAAGCGTATGCCCCACCCTTCTCCAGCGCAAAGGATCCCACCAACATGGTAGGCTTCATCGCCGAGAACGTACTCAGCGGATATTCGAACACCATCACCTGGAGCGAAGCGGACAAGATGCGCAACGAAGGCGCCTTCATCCTCGATGTGCGGACCACTGAGGAGTATGAACTGGGCAACATCGAAGGGTCCTACCTAATCCCGAACATCGACCTTCGCAACAGGCTCAAAGAGGTTCCCAAGGACAAAAAGATTGTCGTCTACTGTGCCATGGGACTGCGCGGGTACCTTGCTGAGAGAATCCTACGCCAGAATGGCTATAGTGAGGTGTATAACATCACCGGTGGCCTGAAGACCTACGAAGTCTCCTTGCGGGAGCGCAAGCTTCTGGAAAACAAGGAGCTGGAGACGGTCAGGATTCAGAAGAACATCAACGTGCTCAACGAGGACGGCAGCTTCAGAAAACCTGCTGTGAACAAGATTTTCAAAGTCGATGCCTGCGGCCTGCAGTGCCCTGGGCCCATCATCCGCCTGAAGCAGGAGATGGACAACCTCGAGCATGGGGATAGGATCGTCATCAAGGCATCA
>CAYMRN010000213.1:0-3796 GCA_964392855.1 uncultured Sphaerochaeta sp. | reverse complement strand
TTTCTTGCTCCGTTGGTCATTTAGCTCTTTCTTCACCATAGAAGCGAACTGTTGCCACTTCTTGAGGAAAGGGTGCGAAGAGCTTCTGCCTGAAAGGGCAGATACGATAGTCTGGTAATCACGAGAAGTGACCTGATTTTTGCACTGCTCAAGGAAAGAGTCCGTATCAAAAGGGCACTGTCCATCGAAGCGCAACATCGGCAACGTCGCCACCAGATAGTAATAGGAAGCCATCTCTGCTCCTTACTTCGCTTGCACGAAGACGATTTCGGCAATGGCTGAAGAGAGGAAGGGCTCCATGAGCTTGGCAGTCTCTTCTGCGCTGAAGTCATAGAAGCTCGAACCGTCTTTTTCTGCAATGCGGAACCCGCTATGCACCTTATCGACAGCCTTGATTTCCAGTCCACCCTTGATTTTTTCGCTCAGTTCGCTCTTCAGTGAGGAAGCAAGCTTCTTGAAATCCTTCTCACTGAGCTGCACTTCAACCTTTCCATTTCCGGAAAGTTGCGTTACGACTGAGGAGACAAGAGAGAGCAGAGCCTCTGAGCTGAATGCCTTCTCAAGTTTTTCAACAAGCAGGTTGTCCAGTTGCTTTTGGATAGCCTTCTTCAAGGAGAGCTGTACATCCCTACTTGCCTGCTGAAGGCTTGCACGGGCACTCTGATCCCGCACATCAATCTCTTTCTGTGCTTCCTCTATAAGCTTTGAGGCGCGCTTACGTCCCTGGGAGACCAAATCGTCAGCCTGGGCCTTGGCATCAGCGATGATCTGAGCCGCTTCTTTCTGGGCCACTTCTATACCATCCTTGCGGATGGAAGCAACCAAATCCTGAATTTGTTGAGCCATCTGAATTCCTACCTTGTAATATTGGAATATGATAAAGGATTATCGATTTAAATGCAACAAACGAAAAACCCCCGTATATGCTACAAACTTGTGAAAGTATCAGCCAAAGTGGAGAAAAATACAAGCACCATTCAAGTTTTCATATCGTTTTGCTATCGGATTTTCATAAACGGTGTACACAACTGCAGGATTTTACTATAGTTGTCCAACATGAAAAAGCACCACCTATTCAGTTCCCACTCCATGAGGGGGATAGTACGTATATTCAATCTGCATACCGAAAAGACGCTCCTGCTGAAAAGCGAAAACCTCACCGAGGACATCCAGAAAATCCGATTCGCCCTTGACTTGGGAACCTTTCCCAACAAAGAGCTGCAGGAGGAGTATGAAAAAAAAGGCCTGGAGATCTACACGATAGACCCCCTGCTCATTGCAGAGCCCAGAGAGAACTTGGACAAGCTGCTCCTCCAAGGGATGAGAAAACTCGAAGAGCTTGGAATATCCTTTTACCAGGGCTGAAGCGAAGTCAGCAACTACAGCCCTCTCTCCTATAAGAGGAGGAAGTGATGTACTACCGAATGCGTCTTACCTGCAAACAAGCGCTATACACCTCAGAGGCGCAGGCCCTCTGCCTGTTGCTCAAGGCATACCTGCACCTGGAGCAACAGGGCGGATCCTTGCTTGACTACACCCTGCTGCCTACCCTCCTTGACCTGCTCATCTATGTTCCTGGCATAACACCACACTCCAGTTTTCTCTCCAACCGGTGCACCATGGAACACATACCCACTACCGAGGCACTGCTTACGCACTACAAAGACATCAGTATCAAACTGCCTTCAGCGGGGAAGGACTACCCCCTATGCGGAACCTACGAAGCCTACCACGGCAGCACCTGCTTCTGCTCCCTAGGGAAAATGGGTCCTTTTCCCCATGAACTGAGTATCCAGACCATCCTGAAAGAAAAAAGCGAAAGCTTCAACAGGCTCGCACTTGCCCGGTAATGGGCTCCTTTCTACCTATCTCATCAGCGTGCATTCCCCTCGCATTATGGTTGTGATTCCTGTATATTTCCAATCAATACAAGATCTTGGCTCACTTTCTTGACGAATAGCACGATATGTCCTACTATTAGCCTATAGATTTACTATGATTTACTAGGGAGGTACATATGCAAGGTTTTCTTTGGATGCTGATATTTTTCGTCCTGATAGGTATCCTGATAGTGCTCAAGGCAAAACTGCACCTTGCTTTTTCTTACAGGGTACTCATCTCACTGCTGCTAGGATCTGCATTCGGACTGGCTTTGTTCTTTTTCTCTGAAGAGCCCGTCTTGACGGATGTCCGACGCTGGGTATCCCTCGTCGGGTTCGGCTATGTAGATTTTCTCAGGATGCTGATCATACCCTTGGTACCGACAAGCATCATCGCAGGCCTTCTGAAGCTCAGCAACACCTCTGAATTGAGGCGAATGGGATTCAGGACCATAGGGATATTCTTCTCAACTGCACTGGTTGCAGGGATCATAGGCTTGTTGGTCGCCACCATATTTTCTGTCGGGACAGGAATGGCCATCGGCGACCTCGGCACAGGCCAGACAAATACCGTTACCAACCTGTTCTCCCAATTTAGGAATTTCATCCCGTCCAATGTTGTGAAGTCAGCTAGTGAGACACAAATGATCCCACTGGTAGTCTTCTCCATTTTCATAGGTGTATCGGCGATCATCGTGAAGACAAAGAAGCCTGAAGCTGTCAAACCGTTTCAGGATCTCTTGGATGGTTTTTTACTTATCGTCATGGAACTGACCAAGCTTGTGCTGAAACTTACGCCCTACGGTGTGCTCGGGTTGACCGCCTACTGGTTATCAAGCACCGGAATGGGTGCACTGCTTTCCCTTGGGATCTTTATCCTAGCCGTGGTGGTAGCCTGCCTGATACAGATGAGCGTAGTGTATGGAGGTCTGCTTTTCTCTGTGGCAAAAGTAAGTCCCCTCAAGTTCTACCGGGCAGCCAGCCCCGCCCTCATGCTAGCGTTCTCCAGCCGTTCCAGTGTTGGGTCGTTGACTATGACCATAAGCACCACGATTGACAGGCTGAAAGTAAATTCCCGAATCGCTAACTTTGTAGCTCCGCTCGGAGCGGTCATGAACATGGATGCCTGCGGAGGGATCTTTCCTGCCATGGTCTCTGTATTCGCTGCCAACGCCTTTGGCATTGACCTTACGGCCAGCCAGTATGTCCTGATCATAATCATCTCTGTTCTTGCGAGCCTAGGCAGTGCTGCAGTACCCATGGGAGCCACTGCATTCACCGTCATCACATTGACTACTGTCGGCTTGCCAGTCGAGGCCATTGGCCTGGTGGCAGGTGTAGATTTCATCATTGACATGTTCAGGACGATGACCAACGTCGCTGGGGACATGACAACTTCTGTCCTTGTAGCAAACTCCTTGGGTGAATTCGACAGGGAAGCGTTCAACTCACAGGATTTCAGAACCCTTTCTGAGTAACAACAGGCAGGGAGTGGGATACCAACCCCACTCCCTGCCCTGTTGCAATGGAAGGAGACCCTTCCTATCTCTTCTCTTCCCTATCTTTCAGTATCAGGTTGCGGATCCCTTCCACTGCCACCCTGATAGCGGAGTCTGTGTCATGTACCTTGGGATTCTCCATTCCCAAGAGCTCACGCTCCTGGTTCCCCACCACTGAAAAGGCACTGCCACAACGGACCCCCAGCTTGGCGGCAACCACAAACAGTGCTGCACTCTCCATCTCGCTGGCAAGGACCCCCAACCGTTTCCAAGCCTCCCACTTGTTGATGAGCTCATAGGATACAGGCATCTCAGAGGGTGAGTGCTGGCCGTAGAAGGAGTCCTTGCACTGCACCACCCCGATATGACTCCTGTTTCCAAGACGGGAGGAAGCCTCTGCCAAGGCTGTGACAACAG
>CAYMRN010000212.1:2986-3812 GCA_964392855.1 uncultured Sphaerochaeta sp. | reverse complement strand
GGAAGATCAGAGAGGTACCTCTCTGATCTTCCTCTGCTCTACATCCAGACGGTGGTGGCTCCTGACATGAAGGGGGGAACCCTCCTGAAAGGGATATTTGCAGGTGATGATGACCTCTGTTATGAAAAGGCGGCAGCCCTTGCCCAAAAGGAGAACATATTCTTGCTTGATAGGAGCCCCAGTAAAGTAGTCGTGCTCCTCGATGGTGATGAGTATAAGAGCACTTGGGTGGGGAATAAAAGCATTTACCGCTCAAGGCTCGCCATAGCTGATGGAGGGGAGCTCATTGTCCTAGCTCCCGGACTCCATACGTTTGGGGAAAACCCCACAGCTGATACTCTTATTCGTAAATATGGGTATAAGGGGACCCCCTATGTTCTGGATTGTATACGACAGGACCCCCATCTGGCTGCAAACCTTGGGGCAGCAAGTCACCTGATACACGGCTCGACTGAAGGCAGGTTCTCCATAACGTATTGTCCTGGGAAGCTGACAAAAGAAGAGATAGAGCAGGTTGGGTTTGCCTATGGCGATATTGATGAGTACAAAAAAAAGTATGACCCCTCAACAATGACTGATGGCTGGAATAATCTGGATGGGGAAGAGGTCTTCTATATCTCAAACCCCGGTATCGGACTGTGGGCTTATGAGGGGAAATTCAGCATAGCAAACAAGTAGCGGCTGTCCTGGCAAGCACATCTGATGCTTGTCAGGTCGCCATACTGTTTGGACTGGTGAACAACTGTATGGTTTGAACATGAGAAATATGGCATATTTTGCAGTGTTGGCAGTATGCAGATTACAATATGGTAGTATTGAATTCCTC
>CAYMRN010000212.1:0-2976 GCA_964392855.1 uncultured Sphaerochaeta sp. | reverse complement strand
ATCGAAGACTCCAGGCTGACTGTGTCATAGTATTGCTTTACAAGAAGTAGTGCTGATCTCCAGCGCTAAAATTTTCATTACATTCCTGCCATGCTAATAGCTAGAAATCGCTCTTTTTTCTTCTAATGGAGGATTGTAATGAAAATTTTAGCGCTGGAGATCAGCACTACTTCTTGTAAAGCCCAATACTATGACACAGTCAGCCTGGAGTCTTCGATGCTCTCAAAGCAAAACCCCAAAGAGGCAGGTATCGATGATCTCTGCCTGCTAGTGATCCAATTGGGTAAGCAACTGGTAGAGGGTAAGACACTTGACCGTATCACCACCGCAGGGACATGGCACAGTCTGGTTGTTTGTGATACCGATCATAACCCAGTCATGCCTCTTACCGATTGGACAGACACTACCGGAAGCGAACTATGCGAAACTTTGCGCAAAGATGCCTCCTATGTTGATTCCTACTATCGTCAAAGTGGGGCTCTGGTCAATGCGATATACCCTTTCTTCAAACTGCTGAAACTGGAGAGGGAAGACAGCCTCACGAACCAACATCTGGTCAGCTCCCTTGCTTCCCATCTCCATTATCGACTTACCGGCATGTGGAAGGAGACGGCTTCCATGCTCAGTGGGATGGGCTTGTTGTCGACAGAACGGGTAGAGATACATCCGATGGCAAAAGAGCTCTCCTGCACCATTGCCCCTATTGCTGATTGGGACGCTGTAAGCCCCCTCTCTTTAGAGGCAGCCTCTCTCCTGGGTCAGAGTGCAGGGATCCCAGTACTTCCTGCTTTCCCCGATGGAGGGCTGAACCAGGTAGGCTCTGAGGCTGAGGAGCCTGGAATCTTGACCCTGTCGATGGGGACCAGCGGAGCCCTGCGCCTTTGTGTTCCCAAGCCTGTGTTTTCCTCCACTAAAAGCACTTGGCTGTATCGGTCACCGACAGCCTCCCTCCTGCTTGGAGCTGCTACCAGTGGATGCACGAACTGTGTCGATTGGTATAAGAACTCCTCTTTCGATGCGGATGTCTCCTATGCAATGATCGAGAACACCTTTGTGCATGAAACAAAAATACCCATATTCCTCCCATTTCTTATAGGCGAGCGCTCTCCGGGCTGGCAGGAGTCACGCCAAGCTGGTTTTCTTGAACTGACTGAATCAGACACTTCACACACCATGTACCAGGCAGTACTGGCAGGTGTTGTTGCAAACCTGTACCAGTGTTATGAGAAGATAGCTGAAAACAACATTCCCATCAGGACAGTGAGGCTCTCTGGCGGGGTGTTGCATTCAAAGTTTTGGAAAGAGATGTGCTGTAGCTATTTCGGTATCCCGATGGAAGAGGATACCCAAGCCCAGGCATCCCTGTTTGGTGCCATTGTGCTTGCTGCCCGTACTGGCAATGAGGACCTTTTTGCGATTACAGCAAAGAAAAGGAAGGTTCTGCTCCCAGATGTTCGCCTGCATGAGCTCTACCAAAAGCATTATCAGCGCTACTTGCAGTGCTATGAAAAGACAGGTGAGTAGCTGTCGGCCAATAGCGGTACAAGTGCACTAGGGTGGTATACACGGTAGGTATTGGATACGTAAGAATGATTAAAGAGAAGGCTTCCCTCCCTCGAGTGGAAGCCTTTTCGTTCTTAAGTATATGGGTGAAAGGTATCTTTATTCCAGAAAAAAGGCATTATAAAAATGTTTGCTTGCTTCTGTTTGGCAGATGTATGTATAATTGGAGCAATAAATAGAACGGAGGTTCGCATGCAGTTTACCTATCACATACCCACAAAAATAGTCTTTGGAAATGGTTCGCTCGATCGTTTGCACGAGGAGCAACTCCCTGGCAAACGAGCGCTCATCGTTATCTCAGGGGGCAGATCGACCCGAGACAATGGGTATCTTGCCCAGCTGGAAGCACAGCTTATAAAGGCAGGGGTAAGCTCAGTGCTCTTTGACAAGATTCTCCCCAACCCCATCAAGGACCACGTGATGGAAGGCGCCCTTCTTTGCAAAAAGGAGAACTGTGATTTCGTTATCGGTCTGGGAGGCGGAAGCACGATAGATTCAGCTAAGGGCATAGCCATCATGGCTACCAACAAAGGGGACTTCTGGGATTATATCGATGGGGGTAGCGGGGGAGGAAAGGCCGTACCCAATTGGCCCTTGCCCATCGTTGCCATAACAACCACTGCTGGAACGGGGACCGAAGCGGACCCCTGGCTGGTCATCACCAAAGAGGAGACCAATGAGAAGATAGGGATGGGCTATGAGGGTACGTTCCCTGTCTTGAGCATTGTCGATCCTCTGCTTACCTTGAGTGTACCTCCCTTGCTCACCGCCTATCAGGGCTTTGATGCCCTGTTCCACAGCACTGAGGGATATATCAACAAGACTGCGTATGTTCTCAGTGACCTGTACTGCCTTGAGGCTATCCGCCTTATCGGCAAAAGCCTGCCAATTGCCGTCTCTGATGGATCCAATAAGCAGGCTCGAGAAGATGTCTCCTTGGCCAACACCATTGCAGGGCTTGTGCAATCGACATCCGGGTGCACTTCTTCCCACTCCCTCGAACATGCGATGAGTGCTTATTTCCCCTCTCTTCCCCATGGCGCAGGCCTTATCATGATCAGCCTTGCCTATTACACCCATTTTGCCAAGGTGCATGCCTGTGATGAGCGGATGGTGGCTATGGCAAAGGCACTGGGAAACAAGGATGCTACAGAGCCCATGGATTTTGTGAGGGGCCTTGCCGCCCTGCACAAGGCGTGTGGAGTGGACCAGCTGAAGATGTCCGACTACGGTATCGAGGAAAAGGACCTGCCCTCGATGGTACAAAACGCCCGAAAGAATATGGCAGGGCTGTTTTTGGTCGATCCTGTGAAGCTTAGTGATGAGGACTGTCTGAATATCTATAAGAATTCCTATCGGTAAGAGGCTTGGATATAGAAGGGTAGTGTACGAAAGGGAGTATGACAGTGGATG
>CAYMRN010000211.1:0-3841 GCA_964392855.1 uncultured Sphaerochaeta sp. | reverse complement strand
GAAGTTGCTCAGGGCAAAGGGAACCGAGAGCAGGCCTATGAGCATGACCCTATTCCAAAACAGAGGTGTCATACATCCGCTGTTTAGGTGCATCATCATCGAACCGAAGCTCCAGATGGAGACAAAGACCATGTAGAGTTGGAAAGACCAGTAGAATCCAACCTTCTTGTACTGCATGACCCCAAATACAGCAAAAAACACATAGAGGATGAAAGCCACTGCAGGGATAATGGTTGAGATATCTATGATCATGGGAGACCCTTTTTCCTTTCAAAATCGGATAGTTTGTATTAGTATAGAATCAATATATGGAATTAATCAAACTATTTTTCCTAGGCGCGACCGGATACTTGCTCGCAGGACTCTATGATGTGGCCATTTTGTACGACAAACCCCTGTTGAGGCGACTGCTTTACTTGGGTTTTTTTATCACGGCCATACCGTATCCAGTGATTTTTTTCACCTGGGATTCACCCCTTCCTGCCCTTGTCGGCTGGATTGTTTTCTCCCTGGTATTCGTATTTGCCGCCTTGCTGGTCTATTCGGTTATGGTGGAGATACCTCTTTTTGCTCCAGGTGAGGGAAAGCTCTATCAGAAAGGGACCTACAGCTTCTCTAGGCATCCTGGTTTTATCTGGTATAGTATTGTAAATATATTGGTGTCCATATACTATTGGAACTATAGGATTACTATGCTAATGATGGGGCTTACCCTATGCAACCTGGTCTTGGTCGTGGTAGAGGATCGTATCCTCTTTCCCAGGATGTTTGCAGAGTATGGAGAGTATAGGAGACGCACCCCTTTCATTTTGTAAGCCGAGCACCGCTGGAGACACTTGCCGTGAACAAACACATACTAGCCACCGACGACGATCAGGCAATTCGCAAGGTCCTGCAGATTTTGTTGCGCAAGGAAGGGTATCAGGTTACCCTTTGCTCAAACGGGGAGGAGTTGCTCACCATCCTTAAGACAAGCTCATCCACCGCTGACCTGGTGCTTCTGGATATCAAGATGCCCGGTCTCTCAGGCTTGCAGGTCCTTGAGATCCTCCGAAGGACCTACCCGCAGATACCGGTCATCATGCTCACCGCTTTCAATGATCTCGATACCGGCATGAAGGCGATTCGCCTTGGTGCCAGTGACTACCTGGCAAAGCCTGTCCATCGTGAGGTGCTGGTGGAGAGTGTCTCGCGTGTGCTGAATGCAACAGCTCTCAGACAGGATGAAGAGGCCAGAAAGGATCACTCGCTTGCTCTTCAGAAGGAGCTGGAGATCCAGCTCCAAAGTGCCCTTGTGGCATTGAAGAGTACGACACGGGCAACCCTTGAGGCGTTTACCGAGACCATAGAGCAGAAGGATCCCTACACCAGAGGGCATTGCAGCCGTGTTCGTACCATATCCTTGGCCATGGGGCGTGCCCTCAACTTCTCCTTCGAGAGGCTACATATCCTTGAGGGAGGTGCCTTGTTGCATGATATCGGCAAGATTGGAATATCTGAGGAGGTGCTGAACAAGCCCACGCCCCTGTCAAAATCCGAGCATGCCCTCATACGGGAGCACCCGTTGGCAGGTGAGAGGATCATCAAGCATATCGAAATGTTCCAGGCCTACCGTCCCATCATCAGAAGCCATCATGAGCGTATGGATGGGAAAGGGTATCCCGATGGGCTGAAAGGGGAGGAAATCCCTCTTGATGTCCGTATTGTATCCCTTGCAGATGCCTTTGATGCAATGACCACCAACCGGGCCTACCGCTCTGCCTTGCCTACTGAGTTTGCCGTAGAGGAGCTGAAGCTCTTCAGCGGCACCCAGTTTGATCCCGCCTTGGTCGATCTTTTCATCGATAGGGAGATATACCTCCTCTAGGCGAACAGGTAGAGCGACCCTCTTTTTCCAGGTACCTGTATGCACTCCACTCCAAATACCTGTTCGATGAGGCCCGACTTGACCAGCTGTTCTGGCGGTGCATATGCGATGACCTCACCGCCGTCCAACAGGCAGATATGATCGGAAACCTCCAAGGCTGAGCCAAGGTCATGCATCACCGCAATGATACACTTGCCCTTGTCTTTGAGTCTCGCCAGCAACCTGAGTATCTCCTTCTGGACGGCAAGGTCGAGATAGGTAGCCGGCTCATCCAAGGCGATGTAGGGTGTGTCCTGGGCAAGCGCCATGGCAAGATACGCCTTCTGCCTCTCCCCTCCGCTGATGGTCTGTACCCCCCTGTCCGCCAGGGCCTCCAGGCCCATCGTCCGTATTGCCCCCTCCACCAACAGGAGGTCCCTCTCATCCATGCCTTTGGAAAAGCCCAGGTGGGGATATCTGCCATGGGTCACCAGAGTGCGTACCGTACTGTTGGAATCAAAGTGGTTCTGGCTCAGAAAGGCAACGTTTCTTGCCCACTCTTTGCGGGCAAACTCCTGCTGGTCCCTGCCATCGAGCATCACCTTGCCCGATACGGGGATGAGTAGGGAACAGGCGGTCTTGAGCAGTGTGGACTTCCCCTGTCCATTCTTTCCTATGATGGTGGTTATCTCACCCTCCCTAAAGGTGAGGTTGACGCCCTTTACCACCTCTTTGCCCCTGTACCCTGCTGTAAGGCTTTTCAGTTCAAGCATGGAGGGCCGTCCTTTTTCGTCTGAATAGGAGGAAAAGGAAGAAAGGGCTTCCCAGGAATGAGAGCACTATCCCTACAGGCACCTCATAGGGGGTGAAGAGGGTTCTTGCCAACAGGTCACACCCCAAGGTGATGACAGAGCCAAAGAGGAGTGTGCAAAAAAGGAACAAGGGTGAGTCCTCACCGATGAGTGAGCGCACAATGTGAGGCACCACCAACCCCACAAACCCGATGAGTCCGCACATGCTCACCACACTCGCGCTCAACAGTGAGGCAAGCATCAGGGCAATGAAGCGGGTCCTTCCCACCTCAAGGCCTAAGGAGAGGGCGACCTCATCGCCGAGGGAGAGGATGGTAAGGTCCTTTTCCAAGAGGAGTGCGAGTATGATCGCCGCTAGTATGTAGGGGGAGGTTTTTGCTATCTGGGAGAAGGTGACATGGGCAAATGATCCGATGAGAAAGTCCAGCCTTCCCATCTGGGTGTCGGGCCTGAAGGTAAGCAGGGCATCGGTGCAGGAACCCAGCAGCGAGGAGACAGCGACACCTGCAAGGATGATGGTAAGGCGGGTCGAGCCCGACCGCCTTGCCAGCAGATATACCAGCAGGCTGGAACCAAGCGCACCCAGAAAGGCAACCGGAGGGCCTAATCCAACCTTGTGGGGGAGGAAGGCTGAGGCAAGGAGGGCGAACAGCCCCGAGCCTGAGTTGACCCCAATGATGGAAGGTCCTGCAAGGGGATTGTGCAGCACTTTCTGCAGGAGTGCCCCGCAGAGGGCCAAGGCCATGCCGCATACGAGGGCGGCAAGGGTCCTGGGCAGGCGAATGAAGCGTACGATCCTGTAGGCTGGAGAGAGGGTATCCTCTCCGAAGAGGATAGAGAGCAGGCTTTTGCTGTCGATGCGTGTTGCCCCTATAGTGAGGCTGAGACAGAACAGGAGGGCTACCAAAACGACCAGCAGGGGCAGCAGGAGAGCCTCTCTGCTCCTATTGGGTAAGGAGCTTTGCAAGATAGGCATAGCTTTCCCCCCATCGGTTATTGCTCTTGTAGTGAAACAGTTCCTTGGGCAGCAGGTGGTAGCGCCCGTCCTGTACTGCACCTAGCGAGGCAAAGGCTGGGTTGCTGGTGAGCATATGCTCCATAGTGGCCTCTGCAGCCCGTTCATCCCCCATGGGTATGACAAATATGTAGGAGGGCTCCTCTCTGACAATGGTCTCCATACTCA
>CAYMRN010000210.1:0-3850 GCA_964392855.1 uncultured Sphaerochaeta sp. | reverse complement strand
AGGCGGACCCTTGCTGAGGCTCCTCCCTTTGCCTTGGAGAGCGTTGAGGCAAATTAGCCAACTTGCACAAAAAGCGATGAATACCTATTATGGATAGGATAAGGGGTGAGCTATGCGTATAACCGGAGGTATCTATAGGGGAAGGACAGTGACCTGTCCTCCAGGAATCATCAGGCCTGCCATGGATATGATGAGGGAGTCCCTTTTCTCCATATTGGGAAACATTGAAGGAATCTCCTGGCTTGATCTGTTCACCGGAAGCGGGTGTGTAGGCATAGAGGCGGCTTCCCGGGGGGCGAGCCTGGTCCACGTTGTGGAGAAGGACCGCCAGAAGAAGGCCACCATCCTACAGAATCTGAGCATGGTTGAAAGCGATATTCAGCTCTTCATGACCGACGTCAACCGATTCATCCCCACGGCCAAGCGCCAGTACGACATCGTGTATGCTGACCCCCCTTTCCCTATGGCTGGTAAGGTCGATCTCGCCAAGGCTGTGGACAAGACAAATTTACTGACAGAGGGGGGCCTGTTCATCATCCACTACCCCTCTGAAGAGAAGAAGCAGTGGCCGCAGAGGATAGGGAATTTGGAATTCAACGATGAGCGCAAGTATGGGCGCAGCATGCTTCGCTTTTATAAGAGAACAAGCAACGGGGAGAAAAGTGATGGAAAATAAGATCGTAAGCATCGATGAATATAATAGAGCACATAGCGAATTCACCACATACAGCTATGAGACTGACTGTTTCTTCGATGCAAGGCTTGCATTCTACTTCCAGATAGTACAAGAAGCGTCTGGCAACCATGCGGCAGTTCGAGGTTGCAGCATACCCACCCTCCATGAAGAGGGAAAGACGTGGGTCATCACCAGAACCAAGATAGAGGTGCACCGCTATACCCGCTGGCCGGAAGAGCTCAGAGTTGAGACCTGGGCCCAAGATTCCATCAGGCTCCATCTTCCCAGGGTGGTCCGCTCGTTTGACCAAGAAGGGGCGCCGATTTTCACTGCAAAGACCTACTGGGCCATAATCGACTTGCAAAGTGGCAGACCCTGCCGCCCCACCACCATGATCGACCGTATCGGACTGCCTCCACTCGAGATGCAGATGGACCTTTCGCTGACCCCCCGCCATACCTATGACGACTCCCAATGCGCCACCTTGGTCTCCTACAAGCCCACTATCCAGTACCTGGATACTGACAGCAACCAACACGTCAACAACATCTCCTACCTCAACTGGGCCTTGGAAAGCCTCCCTGCAGGTTTTCGCAACCGTGCAAAGGTGGCTGAGGCCGATGTCTCCTGGATACGGCAGACCTTCAGCGGCGATGACCTCACCGTATTCACCGGCAGCCTCGATGAGAGGGTGTTGTTTGGGAATGAGGGATTGCTGTATCACAAGATAGTCAGGACCGAGGAGGATGGGAGTTTGACCACGGTGTGGGAGGGGACCACCCGTTGGGAGAGTCGGGCAGCTCTTAGTGGAACACCTTCCTGAGGCTTGGGTCCTTACCGAGAAGCAGGCCGATGGACTCACGTACAAACGGGAAAGAGTGGGTATTTGCCGAATAGTAGCAGTACCAGCACCCCTCCTCGCTCTTGTAATGCAGGTCACAGCTGACAAGGTATCTGCTTGCCCAACCACGCTCAGGGGTGGGCAGCACCACTGACCGGAAGGAGTGCTTCCAGATAAGGCCATCAGAGCTTTCGATCTGCAACAGCGAGCTGGTGGTCTTCGCCCTCTTCTTGTCCCAGTGCACGGCACATTCAAGGCCCACATATCCGTCCGACAGCTGCACCACCTTGATGCTTCCACACGCCATATTGCGAAAAGGGTCGTCAGCATCTGCTGATAGCAGGGGTTCGCCCTCGTTTGCCAAGGCATAGGGGCCTTCCAGGGAGGAGCTCATTGCCAGGGCAAAATGCCTGGTTGCCTTCTGCTTGGTATCCTCGAGCACCACGTGAGAGGCCCCGAAGTAGAGGCGGTAGCCCTCCCTGTCCCTGAACAGCTGAGGACGTGATATCCTCGGCTTTTTCAGCCCATCCCCTGCAAAGGGGACATCCTTGCTGTCCAGAATGACCTTTGGCTCACTGAAGAGGATGAGGTCGCTGGAGGAGCGCATCTCAAAGCGGCTTGACTTGTTCTTTTCCCCACGCTTGCCCCTCAGCCTTTTTTTCAACGAGACCAGGGTCGCATCATGTTTCTCATAGAGAAGGTACCACATCCCGTCCTGCTGGAAGATGGATGGGGAGTGGCCCCTCAATTCGATCATCTTCCTTGGTTGCCAGGAGATTCCATTTTCACTGATGAAGTGTTCTATGCCGATCCATGTGTGGCCGAACAGGTGCCATTTTCCGTCCGGACTCTCTTCAGGAAAAAGGAAGAAGGGGTCGCAGAGCCTAGGCATATACCACAGGCTGCGGATTACCGGCTTGTCACTGAAGGGGAACCAGGAGAGTCTGGTGAAGGTTGCAATGGAGGGAGGCATCTCTGCTACTCCTCACGACGAGGTTTTTTTCTCTTTCTGGTAAAAAGAGGCGCCAATTTTTCCTCAAGGTCAAAACGCCTTGTCATCCACTTGATAATGACAGAATAGAGCCAGAAGCTTCCTCCGATGCTCACCAGGAAGGAGAGTCCCAGCCAAAGCGGCACGAGGGCACTTTGTGGGTCTACAAATCGTGTGATGAGGATAAAGCAGACCAAAAACAGGATAAGCATGAGCAAGATGTTAAGGATGGTAGCCACTAACATGAACCAGATGGTGTTTGATTTCTTAGACATCGTTCGTTTCCTTCTTTGTAGGAGTGCATAGGATTGTAATGGCGATCAGGATCCCACTGATCACCAGCGAAGCGTCGGCAACATTCCAGGTTGGCCATCGTTCGAAGCCCAAAAACCCATAGACCTTCACACTGATGAAATCGACCACCCTGAAGGAGCGGAAGATCCTATCGATCAAGTTCCCAATGCCCCCGCCCATAAAGAGCGCTAGCGTCCACCTTTGCAGGCGGGTAAACTCAACCTTCTCTGAGAAGTATAGCACGCTTACCCCAACAAGGAGGAGGACCGGCAGGAAAATGAACCCCACTAGCTTCACGATCATAGGCAGCCCCACTCCCATGCTGAAGGCGATGGCTGTGTTGCGCACATGTACTATGGCCAAAAAGTCACCGAGGAATTGGAAGCCCACACTGTTTTCAGGTATGGTGGCGACTATCCAGGCTTTGGAGAGCTGATCGACGATGATCACCGCTAGGGTGAGCAGCAAAGGCCTTGCCTTGCTGCTTTGTTTCTTTTGCATACCGGCCACTATACTACACTCTTTTCCCTTTTGCCTACAGGCCGGTGGGATGGTCAAGGAAGAGTATCTGTACCCCAAACAACTCTGAAAGGTGTTCAGCAAGGGCCTGGACTCCAAAGACCTCAGTTTCGTAGTGTCCGCCCCCGATCATGGTGATGCCCCCTTCCAGGCAGTCATTGTACACCTGGTGCTCACACTCGCCGGTGATAAAGCAGTCCAACCCCTCTTGCAGGGCGGTGTGGGCATCGTCACTGGCTCCGCCACTGACAATGCCTACGCTTTGTATGGAATCAGGGCCAAAAGGCAGGATGATGGGTTTGGTGAAGCCGAGCAAATTGGAAATCTCCTGGGCAGTAAGGGCCTTGGGAAGCCTTCCTTGCAAGCCGATATCCACGCCCTTGAAGCGGGCAAATGGCTCGATGTCCTCAAGGCCAAGGAGGGAGGCCATGACAGCGTTGTTGCCTACCAAGGGGTGGGCATCGAGGGGAAGGTGTGCAACATAGAGATCAAGCTTCCCATCAAGCAATTTCTTGATGCGGCTGTAGTG
>CAYMRN010000209.1:0-3856 GCA_964392855.1 uncultured Sphaerochaeta sp. | reverse complement strand
CTCAGCGCCGCTGTACGTGAGAGCTTTGTCCTTTTGTATGAACGTGACTTAATCTACAAGGGCGAATACCTGGTCAACTACTGTCCCAAGTGTGGCACCGCCCTTGCTGATGACGAGGTGGAGCACCAGGAGGTTGCAGGCAACCTTTGGGATATCCGCTACCCCTATAGCGATGGAAGCGGCTACATCACCGTAGCCACCACCCGCCCTGAGACGATGTTCGGTGACGTGGCTGTTGCAGTGCACCCCGATGATGAGCGCTATAAGGATCTTGTGGGCACATTGCTCAACCTTCCCCTTACCGACAGAAAGATCCCGGTCATTGCCGACAGCTTTGTAGACATGACCTTTGGGACAGGCATGGTGAAGATCACCCCTGCCCATGACCCAAATGACTGGCTGTGCGGCCAGCGCCAGGGCCTTGAGGCGATCAACGTCCTCAACGCAGACGGGACGCTGAATGAGAACTGCCCTGAGAAGTACCGCAACCTCCCAGCCTCTGATGCGAGGGTCCTTGTAGTTGAGGACCTCAAGAGCCTGGGCGTCTTGGTCAATGAGAAGGTGCATAAGCACGAGGTGGGGCACTGCTACCGGTGCAACTCGATCATCGAGCCCTATCTCTCCAACCAGTGGTTTGTCAGGATGGAAGGGATGGCCAAAAAGGCCCTTGAGGCATGGAAGGCCGATGAGGTGAAGTTCTTTCCCAAACACTGGGAGAATACCTATGTGCACTGGCTGGAGAATATCCATGACTGGTGCATCAGCCGCCAACTCTGGTGGGGACATAGGATCCCCGTATGGGAGTGCTCAGAGTGTGGCGAGCTCATTGTGGCCAGGGAGGATCCTACCCACTGCACCAAGTGCAATTCAACCGACATCCACCAGGAGACCGATGTGCTGGATACCTGGTTCAGCTCCTGGCTCTGGCCTTTCAGTACCCTGGGCTGGCCTGAGAAAACCGATGACATGGAGAAGTACTTTCCTACCAATACGCTGGTCACCGGCTACGATATCATCTTCTTCTGGGTCTCGCGCATGATCATGGCATCCTTGGAGTTTTTGGGTGAAGTTCCTTTCAAGGATATCTATATCACCGGCTTGGTCCGTGACAAGCAGGGCAGGAAGATGTCCAAGAGCCTGGGCAACGGCCTCGATCCCTTGGAAGTGGTCGATCGCTATGGTGCCGATGCCATGAAGTTCACCCTCAGCTATATGGCAACCCAAGGCCAGGACATCCTCATTGATATGGAGTCCTTCAAGATGGGCTCTCGCTTTGCCAACAAGATCTGGAACGCTGCTCGTTTCCTCCTGATGAACCTCGAAGGGGCGACGTTGCTTGATGTGGACCAGGTTGAGCTTGCCACCATGGACAAGTGGATCTACAACCAGCTCAACGTAGCTGCACGGAAGGTCAAGGTAGCCATGGAGAACTACAAGTTCAACGATGGGGCTCAGGCTGTCTACGACTTCTTCTGGAATGACTTCTGTGACTGGTATGTAGAGAGTGCAAAGCAGGGGCTCTATGCTGATGAGCAAGGTAAGAAGGATAGGGTAGTTACCCTGTTGCTCGACCTCCTGGCCTCCTCAATGCGCCTGATGCACCCCTTTGTCAGCTTCATAACCGAGGAGATATACCAGAAGCTTCCCAACGTAAATGACTCGCTTATCACCAGTGCCTATCCTGTCTACCAGGAAGAGAGGGCCTACCCTGAGGATGCCCTGCTGGTCTCAAGGATCCAGGAGGCGGTGACGCTGCTTCGCTCGGTCAGGAGTGAGCTTGGCATACCTGTGGATACGAAGATCCGGGTGACCATCAAGACGGATAAGGATTTTGTGGGCAATGCGTTCTTTGTTGCCGAGAAGGACCTCATAGCAACCTTTGTAGGTGCTTCCGATCTTGTCATCGACACTGATGACTCCTCTGATGTCTCCGGTGCCTTCCCTGTGGCAGGGACCGGCTATGAGGGCTTTGTATTTGTCAGGGAGGCCATCGACCTGGATAAGGAGATTGCACGCCTGGAGAAGGACAGGGAGAAGAATGAGAAGAGCCTTGAGGGTGTGCTGAAAAAGCTCTCCAATGAGAAGTTCCTCTCCAACGCAAAAGCAGAGGCGATCGAGAAGGAGCAGTCCAAGAAGGCTGAGTTTGATGAGAAGATCGAGAAAGGGTCTAAGCATATAGAGCTGTTGAAGTCTTTCCTGTAGGTCAGAGCTGAAATAAAGGGTATAGAAGAGACCCAATTCTTTAAATAGTATCAAAATATAGAATTCATATCGACAAACCAGGCGTTTCCTTTAGGGGAACGCCTGGTTTGTTCTAGGACTAGAATGGTAATTTTAACGGACTGGTTACAATCTAATAAAAATACTAATATTTTTATATCAAATGTTGACCCTACTATCTTTGTATAATCCCAATGAGGAGATACATCATGTTGCCTAAAAAGATACAAGGAACTAAAGATTTTTTTGAATGATATTGTATCAATCTCTGACTTTAACCGCGGGAAGGCCGCACATATTTTCAAAACATTGGAAGAATCCCACCGGAAAATAGTTGTTCGTAATAATCGTCCGATAGGAATTCTCCTGAGCATTGATGCATTTGTCGAGTTGACTGAGGAAGCTGAGAACAATGCTTTACTCGCAGAAGCCCTTCAGCGAATGTCGTATGATAGACCCAGCTATAGCACGCAAGAAGTAATGGAGAATCTTGGAATTTCTGCAAAGGAACTCGAAGAAATCCAGGCTGATGAATTTGTATGAGCAGATGGAAGGTTGAATATACTAAGGATGCTCTAGACGACTTACAATCGTTTGATCACTCTGTGCAAGTAGTAATTTTGAAGAATATTGACAAAGTTGTGCAGGATCCTTTGCCAAATACTGAAGGGGGATATGGGAAACCTTTGGGAAATTCTGGTAATGCTCACTTTTCTGGTTTGCTAAAAATTACATTACGGGCAAGTGGGATTCGTATTGTCTATCAATTGGTCCGTACAGAATTATCCATGAAAGGTATTGTAATTGCTCTACGTGATGATAATCAAGTTTATAAAATAGCCCACTCAAGGTCGCATTGAAAATCTGAGAGAGGCTTTACAGGGAAAGAATACTCTGATTTTGGGTTTCACTACTCGCCACAAGTGTATTCGCGTTGCAACTTCTGCAGGGCCTCATTGAACTGCTTTGCAGTCCTTGAGTCCTGAATCCACAGCACCAGATTGACAGTTACATCGATCAGCAGGATGGAAACTCCAAGCGATATAGCCATGGGTATGCTGGTGAGCAGCCCTACCAGATAGAGAGAGGTCAGTATCACCGCTTCAAGCAACATGAGATGCATCGCACTCCTCATGATTGTCTGCTTGATGGTCAACTCCTTCTTGGAGTACTTCACCAGCATGGGAAGCGTTCCTAGGGTTCCAAATATAAATGGAGATAAGAATGCTTCATATCCAAATCTGACAGAGGGTTCAAATAGCATCCCGATAAGAGCCATGGCGCCGGTGATGCAGGTAAGTGATATAAAAAAACTCATCATAATTTTTTTAATAAAAAAAGTTTTAAAGTCCATTGCCGACTCCTTCCAACACAACGCGTTTAAGCGCAGGAACATACTGTCTTGAGATGAGGATCTTCTCCCCACTCTTCATATGAGCGGTAAAGCGCCCGTTCAGAGCAGGGCTGATGCTTTCGAGCTTCATCAAGTTGATGACAAAGGATTTGGAGCATCGGATGAAATGGTGGTCAGCATAGGTGCTTTCCAGCATATACAACCGTACGTTCAGCTTGTAATGCCTGCTCTTCGTATATGCGTACACGTGCTCTCCATAGGCTTCAAAATAGGAGACATCAG
>CAYMRN010000208.1:0-3872 GCA_964392855.1 uncultured Sphaerochaeta sp. | reverse complement strand
AGCGAGGGTAGACGCCTATCCAAGGAGACCCTTTATCAATACCTTGATGCCGCTAAAGAAGCATTCCTGATTCATGGAGTTCCTAGATTTGATATCAAGGGGAAGAATGTGTTGAAAACTAATGAGAAATACTGTATCAACGATCTGGGATTCAGGGCATTGTTTTTTGACAATGAACTTGATATAGGGCAAGCGCTCGAAAACATTGTCTACCTTCATTTGAGAAGACAAGGTCATGAGATATTCGTAGGGAAACTCGATGACAAGGAAATCGACTTCATTGCAGTCCGCGGTAAAGAAAAGCTATATATCCAAGTAGCCTACTTGTTGGCGGAGCAGGCAACGATAGAAAGGGAGTTCTCTCCACTGGAAACAATCGATGACAACTATCCCAAGATGGTTATTTCTATGGACCCGGTCAATCGCTCACGAAATGGCATCATCCACATGAATATCATCGATTACCTGCTTGCGGAATCACCTGAAAAATACTAGGGATATTGCTTGTGAACCTCTGTATAGGCTAGCAAGCACCTTGGCACCCTAGACTAGGGCAACCTCATCTGAGAGCTTATGTAGTATGATTATCATCAATCCTATTACAGACGCTTTGCCAGAAATACCGTGACAACCTGACCACCATACGTATGCTGAAGGACAAGAAGGTTGAGGTATATTTTGAAAATGAATCTATCTGGACATCTGACAGCAAGAGAGAACTTTAGATTTCCATCATGAGCTCCCTGGCCCAGGCGGAGAGCGAGGACAAGAGTGCCAACATCAGATGGGGCATCAAAAGAAGCGCAATGCATTCCGACTCCCCTACCTTTTCCAGACCATGCTATGGGTATGATCGTGATGAAAAGAAACACCTTGTCATCAATGAACGAGAAGCTGAAGTTATAAGAACTGTCTTTGAATGGTATGGGCGAGGCTGGAGTATCGTGAGGATCAAGAGGGAACTGGATGCCTCACGCATCCCCAGTCCCAGGGGAAAACGGCGATGGGCTTTCAGGACCATCAGGGACATTCTTTCCAATGAGAAGTATGCGGGAGCCTCTGTCTATGGGAAGACGGTTGCCTCAGAGTATCCTGCAACAAGGCGGATCAGGAATAGTCCAGATGAAATCTTCATATCAGAGAATCATCATCCCCCTATTATCAACAGAGCAGACTTCAGCCGAGTTCAGGAGATGAGGAAAGAAAGATCCAATATTGAGCTTGATGAGCAAGGGAACAAGGTCAGGAGGAGCACCCATTTTTGATAGAGAAAACCATGCATCTAAAATATTCATATAAAAGAAATTAAACTGTACCATTGCTCCTATAGAATATAAAAGTAGGCTTGGGTTACTATAATAAAAAGTCCAACGTAATGTCCGCATTTCCTTTTGCCAAGAACGATCACTATATGATAGGGAGAAGTTTTTTTGGCTGACCAATGAACAACTACCCTCCAGATAGATTGATGACATTGCATCTTCGGCTGTATTCATGGAAGCACCCCTTATAGGGCAGATATTTCCAGTTTTACTATAACCTGGCCTCTTTCATACCCCAGATGCCCGTTGCCTTGTAACCTGTCTGGAGTTCGAATGTCTTATATAGTGAAGTGTTACCAAGCGTTTCGTCTCTGTCTGACCCAATGCAAGCAGCAAACGTGAACAAGTAACCTGATCAGGAAGGAGGGAAGAGATGGCCAATATCATCAATGTTGCTAAGTACCTGCTCAATTTGGCCGCCGACGGCAACAACAAAGTAAACCCTTTGAAACTGCAAAAGCTTTTGTATTATTGCGAAGGCTGGACGTTGGCCATTACTGACAAAGAGCTGTTCCCCAAAGAGAATTTTCAAGCATGGGTTCATGGTCCTGTCAATGTAAGGATCTATCATGAATTCAACAACTCATACGGCATGTATGATCCCATAGAAGCCCCTGAGCATGCTTGTTTGGATGCAAGTGTAACTGTGGAGCAAAAAGCAATAATTGAGCGAGTCTTTGAAGTGTACAATCAGTATTCCGGCAGTCAGCTAGAGGAAATGACCCATGCAGAAAGCCCTTGGCTTGAAGCGAGGGGCAACCTTCCTGCAGATATCCCTACAGACAGGACCATCGACAAAGTTACCATGAAAATAGAGTTTTCAGATATCGTGTAGGTGTTTTGCATTGGTGCCATGGAGCAAAGTCTCCTTATGCTGGTTGAGTACCATCACGCGGACAAGGCCTCCTGAAGGGAGGTCTTGTTACGTCTGACAAAAACCCATCCAAACGTTATCCAATCATACACTCATACCCCATTGCCAAGGCCGGTAAGCTCGGGCTTACTACGTTGCTTGGCTGGGATTTTCTTCAAATAACAGTTGCTAGACTCCCGTGGATGCGTTACAAATTGATTAATGTGCAAGATATATCACATGGTTGCACATAATCAAGAAAAGGATGCGGTACCATAGTATGGAATTTTATATACAGATCAAAGAACAACTTAGAGACCTTTGGACCAATATCTACAATACCGATGGCAAGCCAGACTGGTCCCACATCCTCCCCTACTATGACGATGATATATTTTTCTGGGATACCGTTCAGAAGATTCGCGGGATAGAGGAGTTCAAAGGCTTGACCGAACGGCTTATTGCTCGGTCGAATGACCTGAAAATGGATATAAAGAATATTGCGCAGAACGGCAACGTCATATTCCTTGAGTGGGAAATGTCCCTAAGCTTTAAAAAATACCCTAACTCATCCATATTCGGTTCAAGCAGGGTAACCCTGAACGACAAGGGAAAAATAGTTGAACAGCGCGATTTCTACGACCTCTGGGGGGACATATTTGACAACATCCCTCGATTTAACAAAATGTATAGAAAGTTCATGCACAAAAAGTTTGGCTGAGGTGGTACATATGAATCCCTACCTGAAAGAGTACAAGTGGTCCAATATAGGAGCGATGCTCAGGAATAACAGATTTACCCCCAAGAAAGAGCATGCAGACTTCCATGGGCGCCTAGTTGTCATCACAGGAGCCACCTCGGGCATTGGCTATGAAACAGCAAGGCTCTATGCCTCCCATGGTGCACAGCTGCTGCTCATCAACAGGAACAAGATAAAGTCAGAGATTCTAGTCAAGGAGTTGCGAGAAGACTTTGCTGCTGATTGCTCCTTTTTCATAGCGGACTTTGCCCACTTGGAACAGATCCACGCTGCTGCTGCCATGCTGGCCAGCCTCGAGCAGGACATCGATGTGCTCATCCATAACGCCGGGATCTACAACACAAAAAAACGTTTCACCACCGATGATATAGAAGAGGTCTTCCAAGTCAATTACCTGGCATCCTTTATCATCAACTACCAGCTGAAGGAAAAGCTTAAAGGCCAAGAGAATGCCAGGATTATTTTGGTAAACTCCGAAGGGCATCGGTTCGCAATTGCCGGCTTGAAGATAGACGACCTCTGTTGGCAGCGAAAACGTTATACAGGCTTGAAAGGATATGGCTCAGCCAAAACAGCACAACTGCTCTCCATGGGCACACTGATCACCTACTACAACCATAGTGGAGTAACCATTAACGCAATGCACCCAGGCGATGTAAAGACCGATATGGGAGAAAATAATGGGCGCCTATATAAGTTTTTCAAACACCACCTGATAAACCCTAGAGCCAGAACCCCTGTGCTGTCGGCAAAGGCCCTCTATTATCTGGGAGTCTCGGACGAGGTCAAAGCGATAAACGGGAAGTTCTTCAACTTCACCACCGAGGAGATCCCAGCCCCTCATGCACTGGACCCCTTGGTAGCTGCAAAGCTCTGGCAAACGAGTCTCGAAATGGGAGGGTTGCAATGAAATCCAAACACTATGAGTATGTCATTG
>CAYMRN010000207.1:0-3874 GCA_964392855.1 uncultured Sphaerochaeta sp. | reverse complement strand
CCTCAAGGGTACGATAGGTGCTCATCCTGAACTTGTTGTTGAAGTCCTTCTCCTTGGTTTTGAATACCTGATCTTCAATATGCATGCGGATACGTACTGCTGCATCCTGCAGGCTAGCCCAGTGGGAAGCAGTTAGTTCCGATACCTCCAAGATCTCATACAGGACTGCCAGGGCATGAGACGCCCTATCCTCAGGATACTCGGCAAACCATGTTTCGTACTGCTGATGCACCTCATCCCAACGGCCTATCCTCTCTGTACGGATTTTCTCTTTGAGAGACTCCACCTTCTCTGCGGGTACCAGCTGCCCTCCTACATTCATCCACTCCTGCAGATGAGAAGAGCTCATTTCCTGGAACCTAGAGACGGTCAAGTCTTGGCTGTTACACCACGAGGCTATCGATGTGGTGGCATAGTAGAGCAGCATCTCCGTATAGGCGAGATACGCCTCAACAGGCTTGAGAACCTCCACAGGCTCTGCGCTGTGCTCCATGGCAAAGGTTGTGACTGTAAGCGAAGAGAGACTATCGCGTTCAAGCAACATCTTCCCTTGCAAGATCAGGTCATCATCGGTGAGGGTGCGCTCATCACCGGTTTGCCTGTTATGACTCTCTGCAGTCCAGAGGGCGAGCAGGTTTCTCGCATTGAGCAACTCCTCTGCTGTATCGGGGGCAAGGTAGTCAGTCTCGATATGCTGGCGGATCACCTTGCGCTTATCACGCTTTTTATACTTATAGCTATTACGCTCTAGGGCATAGAGGTTGTACATCCACCAATAAGCGGGCAGGACCACGCGCCTGCACTCACGGCTGTCTGAACTGACCAGGCTGAAAGGAAGGGGGATGTTCAGCTCAAAAGGATAGTTCCCCTTGGCGATGAGCACATAGCTTGCGAACTTGCAGTCATACTTGAGGGTGCTGGAAAGCGCTGGCCAGAAGCCACGCCCTGCCACCATCTCCCCATCATTTCCCCGGCTGTTATGATTCGACCCTATATTGGCGCCCGCTGCCATGTTTGACTGTCCCATGACCAGGCTGGCAACAAGAAACGAGTTGTTATGGTGTTGCTCATGACCGCCAAATATCAGGTTGTTGAGAATTTCACAGCAACTTACCGTAGAGTTATCCCCTAGGATCGAGTGGATGAGGCGGGCCCCGTACTTGAGGCTGCAGTTATCACCCATGATGAAACGGATGCCTTTGCTTCCATAGAAGGCACGGCTGCCCGATCCTATGATTCCATTGACCAGCTCCACCCCTTCTCCAATCTGCACAGGGGACTCCAGGGTGGAACGCAAGGTAAGGTTCTTCAGCTTGTTAGCACCCTTGATATATGCCCCGGGTCCCACCCAGACATCCTTTATTGTGTCACAGGACTTGATGACCGTCTGCTCCCCAACAAAACCATACCACCCCCTCCGGCCGTCGCACTCCCTGTCTGTCATCTCCCCGAACTTCTGCATAAGGAGGGTGTCATCACGAAAGGTGCCCCAAAGGAAGGCGTCAGAGGCCAACATGCTGCTGAAAGGGCGCACACTGCGCCCACCGGCTTCATTCATGATGTCGATGGTAACCAGCACCTCAGGATCCTCACCTTCCTTTACAATACCATTACCAAACTTCGCATGGTTTGTCGCCTGCAGCTCACCAATGCGGTAGAGGATCACATTGTTTGCAATTACATAGTGGCTAAGGTAGGAACAGTCCAATATGGCACAGTAGTCCCCAATGTCACAGGAGACCAGACGGCTGTTGGTTATGCCTACAGGCACACAGAAGTCATGAAAGCATGCTACCTGCCGGCTCATCTTACCCAGGCGCACCAAGCCGTAGAACTCGCTGTTCTTGACCAGTGCAGGGTCGAAAGGGTCACTTACCAGCACGTGGTCCCAAGCAGGAGAGATGTTCAGATTCTCCTTTAGGACCTCTATCTCCTCCCTGGTAAGATTGCGGTACTGCTCCAGCCTGTCCAACATCTGGTTGCGCAGATAGTATTCATCGCACCCTTGGGGAATATAGGTCTTGTCGATGAACCCATACCCAAACTGCTTGGCATCCAACATCTTCACTTTATCACTCATGACAAAAGTATAGCAACCGTATCAAGGGTGTTCAACAAGAGCTACGGACAAACAAGAAAATACAACAAACTGCAACAAATATTGCTATGCATCAATCTGTATATTTTTACATTTGAAAGTTCGACGTACCTACCAAGCTCTTGCACGCACAACAGGGATACATTACTATGTTCGCATTATGGTTGACTATGATTTATCTCCAAAAATGAAACGCTTGGTGAAACTTATCGGCAAACTTTCCGTATCCGATCCTGAAGGGCTCACCCCAAAGCGCATCGAAGAGATTAACGATATTTCCATTCCCAATAATCTGATAGTCCGCAAGCTCTTGGGCAAGAGTGCCAAAGACATCGACTCCAAGACCTTCATCATTCCTGTCACCGACGGGATGATAACCGGATATTTATTTGAGAAAAAAGGGTCTCGTGACATCTCAGACCTCACTCCCCTGATCATCTTCTACCATGGAGGTGGCTGGATCTGGGGCAATATGGATCTGTATAACTTCTTTTGTGCACACCTGGCAGACATTACAGGGGCTTCTGTGCTCTCTGTCGATTACCGCCTGGCACCCAAGTACAAGTTCCCCACAGCTGTTGAGGACTGTTACGATACCCTTATCTGGGCTGCCGCAGGCTGTAGGTACTGGAAGACTGACCCCGATAGGATCTACCTGATGGGTGATAGCGCCGGAGGCAACCTCGCCGCTGTGGTAAGCCGGCTTGCCCGAGACCGCAAAGGCCCTGCCATCGCAGGGCAGGTCTTGCTCTATCCTGTCACCGACGGAAGGATGAGGACCGCCTCGTATGAGAAATACAAGGACTCACCGACCCTAACTGACAAGCATATGGCCTTCTTCATCAATAGCTACCAAAGGGAGCCCAAGGATATACTCAACCCAAGCTTCTCCCCCCTGTTGAGCAAGGACCACTCGCGCCTGCCAGAGACGCTGATCATAACAGCGGAGTATGACCCGCTTCGTGACGACGGCAAGCTGTATGCTGATGCCCTCTCATCGGCAGACACCCCGGTGAAGTACCTTGAGGTCAAGAAGACTGTCCATGGCTTCATCAACTACCCCAATGCCACAGGCACTGAGGAGACTGAAAGTGCCATCATCCAGTTTATTGGAGGAAGACCTGTCGAGCAGGTTGCCCTCATCTCCAGAAAGGAGTGGGCAAAGGCGATAAGGAAAGAGCAGAAGCAGATCAAAAAGCAAAACAAGCTCTACATCCCTATAGAGTCCAGCAAGGACTAAGACCTCTTTTTGAAGAATCGTAAGGAGAGCGGCAACCTTCCTCTTTTGGAGGATGATGGTGCCGCCTCTTCTTTTGCCTCCAGCACCCCTTGCTCTTTCTCTTGGCCTTCATCGATGGTGAGGGTGTTTTCGTCTTCCCCATTTCCAGGCATTCTGTTCATATCCACTTCAAAACCCTGAGAGCGTTCATCGCCAAACCAATTCAATACCACAGGAAGGATTGCCTCAGCCAAGGCAGAGTGAGCCTCCCTATCCATATGAAGCAGGTCGATGGGACTGCTCTGTGCAACAAGGGATGCATCAAGGAAGAGCAAGCCGTTCCTCTTAGCCATCTCACCGATGGCAGGACCAAGGGCCTTGCTCAGGAGGTGGGAGGTATGGTCGAGGGTGGCGAAGTGCGCCTCCACACCCTCACCGATATGGATCGGTGAGACAACCAGTACCTGAGGGATGGGATACTGCTCCCCATAGGGGTAGTCCCTGATCATGAGAGCGAGCGTCTCCAAAGCCTTTGCGATGATCCTAGCATTGGCGTT
>CAYMRN010000206.1:0-3891 GCA_964392855.1 uncultured Sphaerochaeta sp. | reverse complement strand
GTCGAGTATGACAAAGCCGCTGTCACAGAAGACAGGGATGGATACGACCCAGCCCATTATCTCCATGGCCAGCTGGGGGCGTTTCTGCCCGACGAGGCGCACCACCATTTCAGCAAGCTTTAGGGCAGCTCCGGTCTTTTCCAGAATGGTCCCGATAAGGGCTCCAAGGATAATGACAATGCCTATGCTGCTGAATATGCCGCTGAAACCCGACCCTATGGTGTTGGGAATATCTGCTAGCGGTATGCCGACAACAATGGCGAGGATGAGTGATACTCCCATGAGTGCCAAAAATGGGTTCACGTTCCATTTTGAAATTGCCAGGATCATGATTGCGATAGCAATGATGAAAGTGATGATAAGTGCTAATCCAGACATGTGCTTCTCCTTGATATGGTGATATGGTTTGTCCAAGTATAGCATGCCAAAGAGAAAAGTGGTTTTTATTGGTGAGTTTTAGCGTCTCCAGAAGGCCTTGGTGAAGAGGGCGTAGACAGTAAAGAGCTCTAGCCTGCCTACCAGCATCAAGAAGGAGCATACCCATTTGATGGAAGAGGGGAATGCTGCAAAGTTCCCTGTGGGACCCACTTGCCCAAACCCGATTCCTATATTGCCAAGGCAGAGGAAGGAGGCGGCAAAGCTGGTAAGCATGTCAGTTCCGCTAAGGGAGATGATCACCGATCCCAATACCCCTGTAGCGATATAGACGCCAAAGAAGGTAGCGATGGAGAGCAGGAGCTCAGGACGCATGGTGTTTTGGCCTACCCGTATCTGGAATATGCCCTTAGGGTGGATTCTCTGGCTGATGTTTGCCTTGGCCATCTTCATAAGGGTGGCTACTCGGATCACCTTGATTCCACCTCCTGCGGAGCCTGCACACCCCCCAACAAAGAAGAGCATCAAGAGAAGCATCTGTGAGAATGCTGGCCAGTGCACATAGTTGGCTGTGGCGAAGCCTGTTGTCGTGATGATGGAGGCACTTTGGAATGCACTGAAGCGCAAGGACTGCCAAAACCCATCATAGGTGTTCCCATGGTTTAGGGTTATGGCGGAAAGCAAGGATACAGAAGTCCATATGCCCAGGTATACCCGTACTTCCCCATCCCTCCATACGCTTTTGAACCTGCCTGAGAAGGCTTTGTAGTATAGGGCGAAATTTGCCCCTGCTATCATCATGAAGATGGTCACCACTATGTCCACGTATGCACTGCTAAAGGTCCCGATCGAGGAGTTCTTCACACAGAAGCCTGCCGCCGCCATCGTGGAGAAGGTGACGGTCACCGCATCATAGAGCGAGAGCCCGCCCAGTTTTAGCAATATTGTCTCAAGTAGGGAGAAAAGCAGATAGATCGACCAGAGGATCGCTGCGGTGGTCTTTATCTTGGGAGTGAGCTTGTCTTTGGTGGGACCGACAGACTCTGCGCCCACCAACAGGGTCCCGCTGACACCCAAGGCAGGCAGGAGAGCCACAAAAAGCACCACGATTCCCATGCCACCCAGCCAGTTTGTTTCCGATCTCCAGAAGAGGATTGACTTGGGAAGGCTCTCTATCTCAGGGAGGACTGTTGCCCCTGTTGTGGTAAAGCCGCTCATGATCTCAAAGAAAGCGCTGCTGTAGTTCACATAGCTGCCACTGGCAACCAGCGGTATTGCACTTATGGTAGTTGCTAGTATCCAGGTAAAGGTGACAAACAGATAGCCGTCACGTGATCCCAAGGTGTGGTTTTCAATGTTTCTGGTCAGATAAAAGACGAGTACACAAAAAACAGCCATTACCCCGTAGGCTATAAGGAAGCCCTGCAGTGCAGCCTCTTCCTTGAGGTATACGGCGATAAAAGTGGGAAAGAGCATGAAAAAGCCGAGTACCAGCTGAATGAAGGCCAGCAGTCTGAAATCTTGTTTCCAGTTTATCATGGTTACCTACCCAAAAATTTTTTGTATGAACTCTGCCGACTCGCGCATGGCGGCCACGATGACGGTATCACCCTCATGGAGGACGGAGTTCCCCGTTGGAATGACACTTTTGCCACTCTTTCCGGTAAGCCCTGCCACGATAGCCTTTTTCTTCATGTTTATGTCACTTAGCCTCTTCCCGCAGACAGAGCACGTGCCGTTGATGGAGAATTCGAAGATCTCCAGCTGCCCATTGTACAGGCTGTGCAGGCTCTCCACGTTGGTGCCCCTCAGATACCGTAGCAGAGACTCCACCGTAGTGTCGGTGATGGAGATGACCACATCGATATCCAGGTAGGAGGCAAGGCGTGTGTAGTTGTTGTTCTGCCTGATCAGGGCCATAGACCGGGAGATACCTATCCTCTTTGCATAGGAGGCGGTGATGATGTTGAGCTCGTCATTGTCAGTGAGGGCGATGAGCAGGTCATAGCTACCCAGCTGTTCCTCCTGCATGATGTCCTCATCGGTGATGTCGGCCTTTATTACCAGGACTTCAGGAAACCTTTCGGAAAAATCATTGCAGACAGCTTCGTCCTGGTCGACCACTGTCACTTTGGAGCGCATGGCAATGGTCATGCGGTTCAAAAGTGCACGGGTAATCCTGCTAGCCCCTACCAAGACTATCTTGGTGGGTTTCTTCTGAAGCTTGCCCACTGTCTTGAGGATGTCGGTGACCTCTTCAGAGTCGGCGACAATAGAGAGGGTGTCCTTTGGCTGGATCGAAGTCGAACCTGAGGGGACAAGTGCCTTATGCCCCCTTTTGATAGCTGCTATGACAAAATCTGCCTTCAGCTTGTTACGCATATCCATGACAGAGGTGCCGATATAAGGAGAGAAGGGCTCGACATAGAAGTTGTAGAGCAATAAGTTCGTATTGCTGAAGCCCAGGACGTTGCTGTACACCCCCTGTTCGATGGTATTGAATATGTACCTGGCGGCCTCTGCATTGGGATTGACGATGTAGTCAATGCCTAGCAATCCTTCCTTAAGCCCATCAACACCGGTATAGATGAGGCTACGGATAGCCGCAACAGTCTTGGTATTCTTGAAAGTTGAGGAGACTATCCCACAAGAGACGAGGTTTATCTCATCGCTGTTTGTTACAGCGATGAATGCATCAGCACTCTCGCATCCGGCTTCAATGAGTTTTTCAATGTCTGTGCCATTGCCCAGGATTCCCAGGCAGTCGAGTTTGGCAACAGCTGTTGCTACACGTTCATGAGAGTTGTCCATGATTACCACATCCCTATGCTCTTCGATAAGGTGTTTGGCAAGTCCTAGACCTCTTCTACCTGCTCCCAGGATTACAATTTTCTTGCTCGTATGCAGACTCCTATCATCCCGAACCTTGGCCTGATCCACGAAAATAGTATCAGGCAAAAGTGCGTGTCATTGCGAAAAATAATCATACCAGAAAGAAATGATTTGAGAAAGTAGGCAGGAGGTAAAACATATTTGTCTTACTGGCAATATATTACATGAAAGCCTGATTCTTTTTTCTAGGCGGTTGACAAGATTGTCTATTTGCCATATTGTAATGAAGTAATTCGTCGCAGGGTGGAGCAGTTGGCAGCTCGTCGGGCTCATAACCCGAAGGTCGTAGGTTCGAGTCCTACCCCTGCTAAATAGTTGGTCTGATGAATGGACTACCGATTGTACAAAAGTACCCGGTAGGACGGCGATTCCTGATTCTACCAAGTTTTTGGCAACTTGTTGAGGTGACAATGGTCACACAGCGGGTTGCCTTCCTTTTGTCTAAGGGACAACACCATTTTTTTTGTACTCACCTATAAGCTGATCTGAACTGATGGACACACTCCGAAAGAGGTGCTTGCATCCATTTGGAATACATCGCAAGAACATTTGAAGAGTTGGACATCATTCTACTGGCTCAGTCATGTTAGTTGGAGGGTATATGCCTTTGTGACCCGTCTAGTA
>CAYMRN010000205.1:0-3899 GCA_964392855.1 uncultured Sphaerochaeta sp. | reverse complement strand
GAGAGAGCCCATGGCATCCAATTTTTTCAGATATTTTTCGAAAACCCCAAGGCAAGACGGGCCCCCGGGCGAGAAGACCCTCGTAGTGAGGAAGCAACGCTGCCCAGAGAACCACCGCTGCCCATCAGTTCCTGCCTGTCCTTTTGGAGCCTTGTCACAAAGCGGTCATCAGGCTCCGCTCATCGACTACGACAAGTGCACAGGATGTGGCAAATGCACCCGCTACTGCATGCCTAGGGCCCTAGTCATGCAGGGAGGCTGACACGATGAGCATGCCAAAAGACCGCAGGGTCGGCCTTGCCCCCAGCCTGTTCCTCATTACACTGCTATATTTCGGCCTGGGCTTCATATCCATCCTTTTCGGACTGCTTGCATTCGTATGCATGGGCATCCCGTTTATCCTGTTGGCCAGGCATAGGAAAAAGCTCTGGTGCTCCTCCTACTGTCCAAGGGCCTCCCTTCTGATGAAGACGGGGACCAGAAAGAAAACCCGAACCATCCCCCGCCAGTTCTCCGATGGGAAGCTGAAGACGGTGATGCTCTGGTACTTTGGACTCAACCTGCTGTTCATTACAGGGTCAACAATCCAGGTGGCGATGGGAAACATGGCAAGCATGGAGTACATACGCCTCTTCATCGCCATACCTTTGGTGTCGCTACCACAGCTTATCACAGTAGAGGCCCCTTCGGCGGTCATGCACCTCTCCTACCGCCTCTACTCCATGATGCTCAGCTCCACCATCCTGGGGATAGTTCTGTCACGGATCTACAGGCCAAGGATCTGGTGCGCCATCTGTCCGGTGGGTACACTATCCAATGCGTTGCTCAAGGGCGGCAAGGAAAGGTAGCAACAGATTCGCCATCAGCCAAACTTGATGGTGGATGGAAGGGAAATCCTCAGGCTATGGGAGCAAGGCCTATGACCGTTTCTGCCCCAGAAGGATGACAATAAAGCCAGCTATTAGCGGGGAAGTGACGAATGCGAGAAGCAGATAGCCTACATATGACCTGTTACGGTTTCTCGCTGCAGAGGCTACCAGAAAGCTCAAGCCGAGCCATGCTATGAAACCTATGATTTCCATACACGTCCTCCTCCCTACTACTATTGATACTGTATGCATTTGTTGTCGTCAACCTTTTCAGGCCGACCTTGATGGCATACCTTTGCAATGCAGCAACTCCTGGCAGGGAAATTACGCACTCCCAATATGCTTGCCTTGAACAAGAAGGTGCCGCTGGAAAAGAGTGAAAGGTGTCTGTACAAATCTCAGCATATTCTCTATGTTGTCATCTCAAGGCTACCTCTCTGCCCTGGTTGCAGGGTGAGATCGTAACAGCCATCCCTATTCGACAAAATGAGAGAGCAAGAAGACGACAATGAAACAACCCACACATAACATAGTAGCAGCGTACACGGTAAAGGTCCTGAATGGCATGGCCCAAGGCCTTTTTGCCAGCCTGATCATCGGCCTGATCATACGGCAAGTGGGGCTCTACCTGGACTCGCCCACCATCATGCAGCTGGGGCAGATAGCCCAGTACATGATGGGCCCATCCATTGGTGTCGGGGTAGCCCTTTCGGTCGGAGCCCCTCCTCTTGCGGTGTTCGCTTCAGCGGTGGTCGGGGCTGTGGGTGCCGGTACCTACAGCTTTGAAGCTGCCCTTCTCTCCAAGGTAGTCATAGGAGAGCCTGTCGGAGCCCTATTGGCCTCCTTGGCAGGAGCCGAATTGGGAAAGCGTGTAGCGGGAAGGACAAAGGTTGACATCATTCTTGTACCCCTCACAGTCATCGCAGTGGGTGCTGTCACAGGGCTTTTCCTGTCACCGCTGGTAGCAACCTTCATGAATGCCATAGGAGCCCTTATCACCCGCCTTACAGCTCTCTATCCGATTCCAATGGGGATTATGGTCTCCATAGTTGTCGGGATGTTGCTCACCCTCCCCATAAGCAGTGCTGCAATCTGCATCTCGCTTGGCATCAGCGGGCTCGCTGCAGGGGCCGCCACTGTAGGATGCTGTTGCCAGATGATAGGCTTTGCTTGTTCCGGGTTTAAGGAGAATGGGGTTGGAGGACTTATCAGCCAGGGGTTGGGAACCTCCATGATACAGATGCCGAATATTGTGAAAAACTGGCGTATCTGGATCCCTCCGACGCTCACCGCCGGAATCCTGGGACCCTTTGCAACCACAATCTTCCAGATGCAGAACAATGCCCCTGGCGCAGGAATGGGAACAAGCGGGCTCGTCGGGCAGATAAACACCCTTGCGGTCATGGGTCTGGGCTCCTGGTGGAAAATCGGATTGCTCCACTTCCTTCTTCCAGCACTCCTCTCGCTGGTGATATCCCAAGGCTTGAGAAAGAAAGGGTGGATCAAGGATGGAGACTATGCCCTGTGATACAAGAGGCTCCAATGCTTCAAGCATGGCTGTCTGCTTTGCATAGGTAAGGCCCTCCACCAGAGAGGGCCCTAGGCTACTAGGAAGAGTGACACCCCTTCCTGACTTCGCCAGCAACCCTATGATACTACACAAGAGTGGTCCTGTCAAATATATTCCTGTCATATATGGAGTTAAATAATTTTATCTTCTTTGTGCAACCCTTTCGATTACTGTTTAGCCATGGTATACTGGTCTTTTAAGGATTTTCATGCATTTTTTCCAAAACTATTTTGCCCTCTAAGGTTTTTTAGGGCCTTTTTTCTTTGCATCTCCCTTTCCAATCCCACTTTGCCCTATTTCCCATACCCTTATAGAGTCATTTGTGTCCTACAAGCAGAGGTATTTCTGCATTCTTGACTTGATAGGACAGTGAGTATATAGTCAGAAGCAACGAAAACGTAGTAAGGAGTCAAGAATATGGCTTACAAAATCACAGACGCATGTGTTGCATGCGGAACTTGTTTACCAGAGTGCCCAACGGACGCTATTTCCGAAGGTGACATCTATGTAATCGATGCAGACCTCTGCATTGATTGTGGCGCTTGCGCCGATGTCTGCCCTACCGCAGCTATCATCCAGGATTAAGAACCGTCTTTGGATATAAGAGGCAGCAATTACTGCTGTCTCTTTTTTTTTCCTGAAGAAGGAGTTGTCTCATGCATACTGACCTACCCACACTAGGCGCCCCTGTCATGATAGTGGGGCTGCTCGCAGGATTCTTCCTCTGCTTCTATGGCAATGTGGCCAAAAAATATCTTGTCCCGTTACGCAGTGTACTCTCCGGGGCCATGGTCAGCCTCTCTGTGGTATTTCTCATCATGCGAAGAGAGGCCCTTATCACGGCCCTTGCGGGAAAAGACCCCATAGGGGCACTGCTTGATATGATCTTAGGAGGGGAACACTACCTCTTCAGCATCATAGCCCTAGCCAGTGTTGCCCTAGGCGGGCTCTTGCTCTTCGCCCTAGCCAGAAAGCCTGGTGTGGTTGTGGCAAAGATCGTGGCTATCTTCACTGCCCTCAGCATGGCCCTGTTCATTTTTCTGCTGCTTCTGGGATTTTTGCCCCTTAGGGTCAACCTCCTGGTCTCGGCTTTGTTGCTGGTATCGATCCTCATCTTCTGTATGCGTGACTTCGCCTCCTACTTGGCCTTTGAGAACTCCATAGGGGGGGCGCTTCTGATAAGCTATCTGCTGGAACGGTTCTGGCACCTGGGCTTTTTGATATTTCTCACATTGACTGTGATCCTCACAATCCTGGGGATCTTCAGCCAGCTGCGAAGCCTTAGGAGGCGCAAGGCTAGAGGGGATGCTCCTGATGTCCAATGACTCTCTTCTTCTCGGCACAGAACTTTCGGTGACAGAGCTTACCACCCTCATCAAGCGAACCCTCGAAGAGGGCTTTTATGGCCTTCGTGTCAGCGGCGAGATATCCAACTTCCGCCCAGCATCAAGCGGCCACTG
>CAYMRN010000204.1:0-3933 GCA_964392855.1 uncultured Sphaerochaeta sp. | reverse complement strand
AGATGTCGCAGTCACGCATGGCCTGCTCGACAAAGCCCTCCTCATCATGTCCTTTGTAGGCATAGCGTCCCATCGATACGGCCTCAAGCACGGAAAAATCATAATCAATCCTTCCATTCTGGGGAACGAACCCAAGTTTTCTTGCCAGGTTCTTTTGGGTAAGGGATGCGACGGCACTCCCCTCTATATATACCGAGCCGCTGGTGGGGATGAGTTCCCTGTAGAAGAACTTGAGCAGGGTGCTTTTACCACTGCCGTTTGGTCCGGTGAGGGCGATGAACTTCCCCTTGGGAACGGCTAGGGTAAGGTTGCTGAACACCTCATGTTTCTCGTAGCCTCCGCTCAGGGCCCTTGCTTCCAAGCTATACATAGGCATATCGTCCTTTGCGAAGCATCCAGATAAATAAGGGGGCTCCGAGTATGCTTGTTATGATGCCCACGGGCATCTCGCCTGTAGGGAGGAGCAAGCGGGCCAAGGTGTCACTCCCTAGGAGCAGAAATGATCCGAAGAGGCAGGTGGGCAGGAGCATCTTGCTGTGTTTGGGTCCGAGAAGCAGGCGGGCCATGTGGGGGGCCATAAGGCCGATGAACCCTATGATACCAAAAAACGCTACACAGGTGGCTACTGCAAAAGTGGCAAGCAACAACAGGATCAGGCGTATTTTCTGCAAGGGTAGTCCTGATGCAAGGGCAGAGCCCTCGTCCAGCAGGAGCATGTCCATCTCAGCATGTGCAAGCCGTATGGGAACGGCAAACAAAAGGACAGAGATGAGCATGATCAGCACCTGCTTCCAAGTGCTGGAGGAAAAGCTTCCCAGGGTCCAGAAGAGGATTCTGTCATACTGCTCATGGTTGAGGAACATCAGCAGTGTCATGCCAGCGGAAAGGATATAGTTTGCGGCCACTCCGGTGAGCAACAAGGTGGTCTGGCTCACTTTGTGCCTTGAACCTACCAAAAAGATAAGCAAGGTGGTTGCAAGGGCCCCGAGAAGGGCGGAGAAGGGGAGCCCAAGAAATGCCGCGTACCCCACTGTGATGGCAAGTGCCACACCAAAGGAGGCCCCGGCTGAGACGCCTAGCACAAAAGGGTCTGCCATGGGGTTGCGCAGTACTGCCTGAAAAACTGCCCCAGCTCCTGCTAGGATTGCGCCGCAAAGGATAGCTGTCAAGACACGCGGAAGCCGTAGCTGAAAGATAATATACTGCTGGGATAGGGTTGTGGATTTGCCGGTAAGGACAAGCAGGGTGTCTGCAAGGGAGATTCCAGCAGGTCCAAGGGTAAGTGAGATCATTCCAAGAAGCAGAGTGGACAGCGCCAGAGCAAGTGTCACTCGTCTTTTCATAACCACTGGTCCCCATGGATAGCCTTGGCCAATTCTTCAAGGGCCAGGGCGCTGCGCGGTCCTTGTCGGCTGATCATGTCAGAGTCGACAAAGACGAGGTTTCCCTCTTTTGTTGCCCTGAGGTCGCTATAGGGTTTGGTCTTGATGAACTCTGCGAGAGTCTCTTCATTGCTCTGGCCCCAGCGTGCTGTCATGATGATGAGCTCCGGGTCTTGTGCGACCAGAAGTTCCTTGCTGTATGTCCATCTGGTTGCATCGGCGGCTACGTTGATGGCTCCTACCATGTTCAGCATCTCGCTGATATAGGTATCCCCTGTTGCTGTCCCGTCAAAGGAACCAAAATCGATCATGAAATAGACACGCTTCTTTTCCATGGTCCTAGCCTGTTCCACCGTATCCCTAACCTTGTTCTGCATTGCCAGGATGATCAGCTCCCCCTCCTTGACTCGGTCGACCTTTTGGGCGATCTCGCGTATCAGGGTGTAGGTGCCCGAGAAGTTTTCCTGAAGCTTCAGTGAAAGCACTTCAATGCCGGCGCTTTCCAAGGCCAGCAACAGCTCATCACTGACAAAGGCCGATGCGATGGCGAGATCTGGTTGCAGGGATACAAGTTTTTCCAAGGAAGGGTTGTAGAGGGTCCCTATGCTGGGCAGGGCCAAAGCTTCCTGTGGAAACGTGCAGTAGTCTGTCCTGCCAACCAGATGACTCGCAGCGCCCAGGGCGTAGAGGGTTTCGGTGACATTCGGGGATAGGCTTACTATAGAGAGTTTTTCTGGTTCTTGAGTCTTCTTTTCTAAGAGTGGTTGTGCAATAAGTGGGGTAAGCATACCGATACTTACCAACAGGACCAATATACAAACTTTACATCTTTTTGTCATACCAACTGCCCCTTTGGAATAATGGGCATGAAACATACCCAAGCCTATACTCCGTAGGCTCTTCGTAATACCTCTGAGTCAGGTCTCCTGGCTTAGGCTTCCATGGAATCTGCGACTTCCCGCGTATTGCAGTGTCATTGTGCAGATCCCCATCCTTTACAGTGGCGGGACCGCAGGGGCTTGTACCCCTTTCCCTTGGCTCAGATTATTCCTATCGTACGGTTGTTTCTAGGATGGTGTCAAGTCATTCCGGTTGACCTAGATTTTTCTCTGCGGTACTATCGCTCGTATGAAGTACAACCATATAGAGATTTATTCAGATGGCGGTTGCAGCGGCAATCCCGGCCCTGGAGGCTGGGCCTTTACGTTCAAGGCTGACAATGTCTTTGAAAAGGAGTGCAGTGGAGGATCTTCCGACACCACTAACAATAGGATGGAGCTGACAGCGGTGATAGAGGCCTTGAAAGCAAGCGCTCCCCATATGCCTGAAAAGATTGTCATCAACACCGACAGCCAGTATGTGAAAAACGGCATTACCCAATGGATCAAAAACTGGAAACGCAATGGTTGGAGAACCGCATCGAAGGCTCCGGTCAAGAATAAGGAGCTTTGGATAGAGCTGGATGAGCTTAACAGCAGGCTTCCTGTAGAGTGGAGATGGGTTAAGGGACATGCCGGTATAGAAGGCAACGAACGATGTGATGCTCTTGTGCGTATAGAGATGGATAAATTCTTGTAAGGATGATGATGAAAAAAGAAAAAACAACGCTATGGCAGCTGTATGCAACCTTCTTGAAGATTGGAGGGCTGACCTTTGGGGGAGGGTATGCGATGCTGCCGATCTTGCAGAGGGAAGTCATAACCAACAATAGATGGGTAACAGAAGAAGAACTGCTGGATATCTATGCCATTGGACAGGTTACCCCTGGCATCATTGCTATCAACACCGCTTCTCTGATCGGATACAGGATGCGAGGCGTTCTGGGGAGTATCATCGCTACGCTCGGAGAGGTAACTCCCTCTCTGGTGATCATTACGCTGCTTGCCTCAGTCTTGACCCAATTTCAGGAGAACCTTCTTGTGCAACGTGCTTTTGGTGGGATCCGTGTTGCAGTCTGCGCCCTTATCGCCCAGTCGATCATCACCCTCTTCAAGAAGAGCATAGTAGACCTTCCTACCTTGATACTCTGTCTTGTTACTGTCGTTGGCACCATCTTTCTGCACCTTTCCCCCCTCGTGTTTGTTATTGTGGGCATCTTGTTTGGTCTTGGAGTGCAGTCTCTCAAGAGAAGGAACGCCGAATGATTTTTCTCCAGCTCTATTATGAATTCTTCAAGATTGGGTTGTTTTCCATCGGAGGGGGTCTTGCCTCCTTGCCTTTCCTCTACAAGCTTGCAGAAAGGCAACCGACATGGTTCAGTGCACAGAACATTGTCGACATGCTTGCCATCAGCGAATCGACCCCCGGGCCAATAGGTATCAACATGGCAACCTATGCAGGATTTGTTACAGCAGGTCCTTTTGGTGGCATCATCGCTACCTTGGGTGAGGTCTCCCCTAGCATCATCATTATCTGCATTATCGCAAGGTTTCTCGACCAGTTCGACAAAAATCCCCGCGTCAAGGATGCTTTCTATGGGTTGCGCTCCGCTGTCATAGGCCTGATAATCTATGCCGGCTCAAAAATATTTGCCGTCACGTTGCTTGATATG
>CAYMRN010000203.1:0-3968 GCA_964392855.1 uncultured Sphaerochaeta sp. | reverse complement strand
TCTTCTTCCACAATACTATCCTTTCCTAGACATCCAGATTCGATACATAAACGGCATTAGCGTCAATGAAGGCCCTGCGAGGCTCAACCTCTTCACCCATAAGCATGGAGAACACCCTATCGGCTTCCTCTGCATCATCGAGGCGAATCTGGCTGATCATACGAGTTTCAGGATTCATGGTAGTCTCCCAAAGCTGCTCTGGATTCATCTCACCAAGACCCTTGTACCTCTGGATGGAGACCTTGGAGTTCTCACCGGCGGCATTCTCTTCGAGAATCTTAATCCGTGCTTCCTCATCATAGGCATACTGCACCTTCTTACCGATGGTAATCTTATAGAGGGGCGGCATAGCAAAATAGACATATCCTGCCTCAATGAGGGGACGCATATATCTAAAGAAGAAGGTAAGCAGGAGGGTCCTGATATGCGAACCGTCGACATCGGCGTCAGCCATGATGATGATCTTATGATATCGGGTCTTTTCAATATCGAAGGTGATGCCGTTCTCGCTCTCATGTTCGAGGTCCCTGCCGGTATTGTTGTAGCGTGTGATGCCGGCCCCGAGGGTCGAGATGACAGGCTGAAGCTTATCATTTCCCAATACTCGGAACTCCTGGGCCTTCTCTACGTTCAGCATCTTACCCCAAAGGGGAAGGATTGCCTGGAACCTGCGGTCTCGGCCCTGTTTTGCCGAACCACCAGCTGAGTCGCCCTCAACGATGAACACCTCACACAGGGCAGGATCCTTCTCCGAACAATCGGCCAGCTTACCAGGAAGTCCGCCTCCTTCACTCTTCTTGCGAATCTGCTCCCGTGCCTTGCGAGCTGCAACCCGACCAAGGGCTGCACTGATGATCTTCTCGATCACCTTCTCAGCCACTGCAGGGAACTCATCAAAATAGTTGCCCAGCTTCTCATAGACCATGGAGTACACTATACCGCTTACCGCGGAGTTACCCAGTTTCATCTTTGTCTGGCCTTCAAACTGAGGCTCGGGAATCTTCACAGATATGATGGCGGTAAGGCCTTCTGAGATATCGCTCTGCTCGAGCTTCTCCTCATATTTCTTCAAGAGCTTGGGGTTTTTCTGTAACTGTACGTTGATAACCCTGGAAAGACCGGTCCTGAAGCCGGTCAGGTGGGTTCCCCCTTCACGGGTATTGATGTTGTTTACATAGGAGAGCACCTTCTCGTCGTACTTGTCGTTGTACTGCAAGGCGATCTCTACCTTAACATTGTCACGCTCTCCCTCAATGGAGATGGGAGGCTCGTTGAGCACATGCTTGAACTCATTGAGATAGCTGACAAACTGGCTGAGCCCTCCGGTGGCATGAAAGGACTTCTCCCTGATCTCTTCACCGCGCCTGTCAGTGACTGTTATGGTTATTCCCTTGTTTAGAAATGAGAGTTCACGAAACCTGTTCACAAGCGTCTCATAGCTGAAGGAGTTGTCCTCTATGATGGAGTAGTCGGGACTGAAGCTTACGACTGTCCCTGTACGATCGCTGTTCCCTGTCTGCAGTACCTGTGTCTGTGGCAGGCCTTTAGAGTAGACCTGCTTGTAGATGCCACCATCACGGTAGACAACCACCTCCATCCAAGAGGAGAGGGCATTTACACACGAGACACCCACACCGTGCAAGCCGCCAGAGACCTTATAGGAGTTCTTGTCGAACTTTCCCCCAGCATGCAGCTGGGTAAGTGCTATCTCCAAGGAACTCTTGTTTTCAGTAGGATGCATCTCGACAGGGATACCGCGTCCATTGTCCTCAATGGTACAGACGTCCCTGCCTTCCTCATTTGTATCGAGAAAAACCTGGATATCAGTACAATACCCTGCCATTGCTTCATCGATGCTGTTGTCCACCACCTCGTATACGAGATGGTGCAGGCCTTCGATGCCAGTGGAACCAATATACATTCCGGGTCGTTTCCTTACAGCCTCAAGGCCCTTGAGGACCTGGATGCTCCCGGCAGAATAGGTATTTGTTGAAGCTTCCATGTGCGAACCACTATGGTGCAGTGGTGGCTGGAAGTTTCCTTTGTCAAAGCTCCCTTCACTCATCAGTTATATCCTTATGTAATAATAAAAAAAGGCTAACGCCAATCCTTACTGATTATACCAGAAACAGGGGGTTGTTGCAAGTATTCACATAAAATAACAGTCATTTATAACTGCTTTTTAGACAATACATTATCACCGCTGGCCCTCTGGTTACCAAAGACCTCTTGCAAGCTGATGAACGACAGAGTAAAATGCTCTCATGAGCGACACAAACAGTAACTATTATGAATTCTGGCAGGAAACCATCCTCCGCATACAAGAGACCCTGCCAGCACAGGAATATTCGACCTGGTTCAATCGGATCGTCTACGTCGGCTCGGAAGACAAGCGCGTCATCCTTGCCGGAGCGAGCCAGTTTATCCTCGATACCGTGATTGCCAGGTACAGGGAGCTCCTGGTAAATACGCTGTGCGAACTTACCGGGGAGGAGATTGGTGTGGATTTTATCGTCAAGCCCCTTGCCGAAATACAGGAGCACAAGAAAGGCGACCCTTCCTCTGTAATCGACCCTCCCATGGAGACCAAAGCGACAAAGCCATCCGCACCAAAAAAGAAGGCCACACAAGAGGCGACGATGAAGATGAAAAAGGATTCTAACCTCAACTACTCCTACCAGTTCGCCAACTTCGTCATAGGGGACAACAGCACCTTCGCCTACAACGCCAGCCTGGCCATTGCCAAGAATCCTGGGGTAAGCTACAACCCGTGTCTCATCTACGGTGGTGTAGGGCTGGGAAAAACCCACCTGCTCAGCTCAATAGGCAACCATATCATCGACAACACCCCAGAACTGAAGGTGATGTATGTGACTGCGGAGATGTTCACCAACGAGTTCATAGACTCGGTGGGATCGAACAAGATGCAGAGTTTCAAGAACAAGTTCAGAAAGGTCGATGTCTTGCTCATCGACGACATCCACTTCCTGCAAGGCAAGGACGGGACCCAAGAAGAGCTCTTTCACACCTTCAACAATCTGTACGAGTCCAAAAAACAGATGGTCTTCACCTGTGATAGGCCCATCAGCGAACTGAAGAACATCAGTGACCGTCTCAGCTCCCGGTTCGAACGCGGTCTGAATGTCGACCTGCAGCCACCATCCTACGAGACAAGGGTAGCCATCCTCAAAAGCAAGACAGAGCAGAGGGGAAGCTCCATGAGCGAAGAGATTATCGACTACATAGCGACCAACGTCTGTACCAATGTGCGCGATCTGGAATCCTCCCTTACCAAGCTGATAGCCTTCAGTGAGCTGCTCGACCAGGAACTGACCTTGGAAAAGACCAAGGAGCTTTTGGGAACCCTCCCATCCCTTGCCACTAATGCAAACCAGACACTCTCCATTGATACCATCATCAAGGTGGTCGGTGACTATTTCAACGTCAGCTCATTTGAGATAAAAGGCAAGAAGAAGAACAAGAGTCTCATCCAGCCCAGACAGATCTCCATGTACCTCGCCCGAGACATTACCGATTACTCCACCACCGAGATAGGCACTGAGTTCGGAGGTCGGGATCACACCACTGTGATGCACTCCTTCAACCGTATAGAATCCTTGATGAAAAGTGATGAGGCTTTCACCAATACCGTGTTAAAATTAAAGAGGGACTTAATGAATGTTAAGCGATAAATTCCTGTGGATACCCTATGGATAGCTTGTGGATAACTTCCTAAACTTGTGGATAACCCTTTTTGCTTGTGGAGCAATTGTGGACAACTCCGAGAGTTATCCACAAGATGTCAAATTCTAAGGATAGGTTGCATAAAGAATTATTCAGTTATCCACAGAATCCATGCTACTATTACTACTATTACTACATTATATTACATATTAGGAGTTAAAGATGAAATTCGTCTGCAGCAAAGAATCAATCCTCAATGAAGTCATATATTCAATGGATTTTAC
>CAYMRN010000202.1:0-3969 GCA_964392855.1 uncultured Sphaerochaeta sp. | reverse complement strand
GGGGTTCCTCCAGATGCTCTTCCAGGTGGAAAGCTCTTCAAAAAGCGGAAAATCCTATGCAAACAGAAGGTTTCCCCATATCGACCATAGCGAGTACCACATGAGTCTTTCCAAAAGTCGATGGCGTGGGAGAAGAATGCCTGCACCAAAGGGTGGAACCCTCCTTGAGGCCACAGCGGAAGTCCTTCCTCAGTACGTACGCATAGCTACTCTCCTGTTGAGAGAAGATGCCGATTTTATCGAACGAATGCTCTGTGACCCTGCAAGAAAAGGGTATCTCTACCTCTATGAAGGCAAGCCGATAGGGGTGCTGCAGCAGTACACCGAGGACACTGATCTTACGATGCTCCATGCTGTTGCCATCGATGAGGCATACCGTGGCCAAGGCCATGGCAAGGCAATGCTCTGCATGGCTCTAGAACGATTTTTCATCTCTGGTGAATCCATCTCCTTGGAGGTGGATTCACAAAACCCCAGGGCTTTAGGACTATATTATGATTTGGGATTTGAAATTGACTTCCAAATCGATTATCATGCCGTGAATTTGCTTTATCTATAACTATTTGGCTCTCTTTTGTCTCTGGATCTTATTTTCTTGACGTCGTGATGGGGTGAGAGTAGCATACTGATACACACATACAGTTTCCCCTTTTGGGAAAGCTCAATCTTTGGAGGACACGATGAAAAGATCACTGGCTATTCTTATGGTTTTGTTGCTTCTCGTTCCTGCTCTATTTGCTCAGGGTACACCTGAAGCAGCACCTCAAGCAGCTCCTGTAACGGGCACCGGCAGTGTAAATGCCTACACCACGCTGGAAGAGCCCCTTGCTGCAAAGCTGTTCCAGCTTTTTGAAGCTGAAACAGGAATCAAAGTCAACTTTGTCCGCCTTAGCGGTGGCGAAGCTGTAGCAAGACTGGAAGCTGAAGCTTCCAATCCCCAGGCATCCATCTGGGTAGGTGGAGTAGGCCTGGACCACATCACAGCCAAGAGCAAAAAGCTCACTACCCCGTATGTAAGCCGCTATGCCACCAAGACCCCTTCCCACTTTAGGGATCCTGATAACTACTATATCGGCCTCTATGTAGGACCCCTCACCTTTGTCACCAACCTCGACAGGGCAAAGGAACTTGGCCTTGATGTTCCCCGAAGCTGGGCTGACCTCACAAAACCCCAGTATAAGGGCTATATCCGCATGGCGAACCCCAACTCTTCAGGAACCTCGTATAACGTACTGACCACCATGCTGGACATCTTTGGCACTGAAGACAAGATGATCGAGTACATGAAGGCCCTGGACAAGAATATCGACCAGTACACCAAAAGCGGCTCTGCCCCTGGAAAGAGCGTAGCGACCGGTGAGATCCCCATTGCCATCGGCTATGCACACGACCAGGTCAAGCTCAAGACAGCAGGGTCCCCTGTGGTCATAACCGCACCTTCAGAGGGAACCGGATATGAGTTGGCTTCCATGTCCCTGGTCGCAGGCGGCAAGGACAGCGTCAATGCAAAGAAACTGTATGATTGGATACTTTCCAGCCCCAAAGCACAGGAAACCTTCACCGAATGGTTCGTGGTCCTTGTCGCCGATGGCGCTGCAAAGCACCCTGATGCACTAAGCATCAACGACATCAAGACAGTTGTGCAGGATATGGCATGGGACGGTGACAAGGTCAACAAGACTCGTCTGCTTGACCGCTGGACCAATGAGATCGGTAACAAGAGATAATTACCTCTGGTAATTCTAGCTTTCATACCACCCTGCAAGCTTTCCTTGCAGGGTGTGTCTCAATAATGGACAAACCAGATGTTTACAAAAAAGCGTATTATTCAGTTTTGTTTCGCCGCTTTGATTTTCCTCTCGCTAGACCTATGGATGTTCAATACCCTTGCCACAAACTTCAGAAGCTATGAGGAGCTCAGAAACTTCAATGAGATAGCCCTCTTTGCCCAGACAGCTCCTGAAGACGAGGGGATGCAGGCCTATGAGGAGTGGATTCCCACAGTTAAGGGAATCATAGCAGGTGCCCGTGCCTTTTACTTCGCCTTTGACGAGAAGAAGGGAGACTTTGTCCCAACCACAGGGTCAGAGACAAACTTCAGGCTATGGGACGAGAATAGGAACACACCAGAATTCAAAAAGGCAATGGAGAGCGTCTACTACCTCGAACCGATGAAGCTTTCAGGATCCTACAAGGCGGACTACAGCCTCGATGCCGACCTCCATAGCAGTGAGACCATAGCCTCACAGGTCTATTTTGTGCCGGTCATCGATGATAATGGCTACCAGGCAAATGGTGCCATCATGATTCTGGTTCCCAACAGCACGGCAACCGGCTACATGAACCTGCTTCGCACCATTTTCATCTCTGCTGCGGTGATATTCCTGGGTATCATGCTTGTCATTACCTTTACCCGAGATCCCATAACAGGCTTCATGGTACTCGCCCTTTTTGGCATTGTACTAATCTTTGTCGCCTACCCGCTGCTCGAAGCGGTCAGGCTCTCCTTCATGAAGGATGGAATCGTATCACTACAGACCTGGAAGGAGACACTCTCTCCCACCTACGCCGTCGCCCTGTGGGGTTCGCTGCGCCTTGGCGTGCTGACCGCCACCATCGCAACCATCGTGGGGTACATGTTCGCCTTCCTTATCGAAAGGACTTCCTTCAGGCCGAAAAAGGTGATGAGCACCCTGGCAACCATGCCGGTCATCTCCCCGCCCTTCTCCCTAAGCCTTTCCATCATCCTCCTGTTCGGGAACAACGGACTCATCTCCAAGCAGCTGTTGCACCTGAACACCTCCATCTACGGTCTTGGGGGCCTGACCATTGTGCAGGTGATCGGCATGTTTCCCATAGCTTACATGACGATTAGCGGAGTCCTCAGGCAGATAGACTCCACCGTAGAGGACGCTTCACTGGACTTGAGCGCCACCAAGTGGCAGACCTTCAAGGCCATCACGCTGCCACTCTCTGCCCCTGGCATCGTATCTGCTTGGCTGTTGGTCTTTACCAACTCCCTTGCAGACTTTGCAAACCCACTTCTGCTCAGCGGCGACTACCGAGTCCTCTCAACCGAAGCCTACATGCTGGTTACAGGACGCAGCAACCTCAGTGCAGGATCGGCGATCTCCTTCCTCCTGTTGATGCCTACCATCACAGCCTTTTTGATCCAACGCCACTGGGTCGGGAAAAAGAGCTATGTGACAGTGACAGGAAAGCCCTCTACCACCCTTACCGAGCTTACCAACAAGCCCATGCGCATCTCCTTGGAAGTGGTCTCATGGACTATCATCGGCTTTATCGTCTCCCTCTACCTGACCATTGTGGCAGGATGCTTTGTGGTGAACTGGGGCATTGACTACTCATTCACCCTTGCCAACTGGGGTGAGGCTCTCTCTCGCGGTTGGACGGCCATCCGGGACACTGTCACCCTTGCTGCAATTGCAACCCCGATAGCAGGCCTGTTGGCCATGCTGGCGGCAATGCTGCTCGTGCGCAAGAAGTTCCCTGGCAAGCGCCTGCTTGAACTGGTGATAATGACCCCCTATGCAATCCCAGGGACCCTGATAGGTATCAGCTATATCCTGGCATTCAACAAGCCACCGCTGTTGCTGGTGGGAACAGGGGCTATCATCGTCATAAACTATGTGATCAGGGAGTTGCCTGTAGGGGTAGAGAACGGCATTACAGCACTACACCAGATCGATCCCGCCATAGAGGAGTCAGCAGCTGACCTTGGAGCCGATGTCACCACTGTATTCAGGACTATCGTACTTCCTCTGGTCCGTCCTGCATTCCTTTCGAGCATGTCCTACACGTTCGTGCGCTCGATGACTGCAGTCAGTGCAATCATCTTCCTCATATCGGCGCGATGGAACCATCTGACCGTCCTCATATTCAACTTCTCTGAAAACCTCAGGTTCGGTCTGGCCAGCGTCTTGTCAACCATCCTCATCGTCATCGTGC
>CAYMRN010000201.1:2458-3973 GCA_964392855.1 uncultured Sphaerochaeta sp. | reverse complement strand
ATTACCACTGAGAGGATAATCATGGTTTTCAAATCATCGGTCAGCAGGTAGGCCGTGGTTGCCGGAGCGATCATCAGGGCCACAACTAGGATGGAGCCCACAGCGTCAAAGGCACCGACAGTGGTGATGCTCACACTTATCATGAGGATGTATTGCAGCAGCACAGGGGAAAAGTCCAATGACTTGGAGAGTCCCGGGTCAAAGGTCGCTATTTTCAGCTCCTTGAAGAATAGGGCGAGCACTGCAATGTTCAGGATGAGGATTATCCCCATGACCCAAGCAGTTCTCGGGCCGATGTCATAGCCAAGGACCGAGATGCGGTCCAACGGGGTAAACACCAGTTCTCCCAGCAGGACAGCATCGATGTCGAGGTGCACGTTGCCTGTGTATCTGCTGACAAGGATGACCCCGATGCTGAACAGGGCTGGGAATACCAGCCCTATGGCGGCATCTTCCTTTACCAGGCCTGTCTTCACAAGACTTTCGGTGAGGACAACGGTCAGCAAGCCCGTACCTACAGCTCCGATAAAGAGCAACGGTGAGGAGAGTGAGCGGGTCAAGAGGAAACCAATGACAATGCCGGGAAGGACTGCATGGCTTATTGCATCGCTCATCAAGGACATTTTCCGCAAGACCAGAAAGACTCCAGGAATTGCGCAGGCTGCTGAAACAAGTATCGCTATGAGTATAATTTCTCCAATCATAGGGTTTGCTCTCCTTTGTTCAAGAGGGTCTCTGCCTGTTTTCGCCCCTCAGGGGTAAGGGACCAGAGCTTCTCATCACTTTGTGCCACCCACCTGTTGGACTCTAGTGCATTGAGGGCGAGGCGTATGTTTCCCTCTCGGGGGCGGATGAGCGAGATGGTCTTTATGCTGTGGGCACGCTCTCCATCGGAGTGCTTCCCCTCCAGGTGGTAGAGGTCGAGCAACAGCCGCTGTAACGAGAAGACAAACCGGTTTCTGTACCGTTGGGCCGAACGGGCTAGGATGCCCCTGTTTGGTGCAAGCAACAGCGAGAGGATGACTATGGCAGTCAGGCAGAGGACGATTGCAGGTCCTGTAGGGAGATTAGGTATGACACTGGAGAGCAGGGCTCCAGCGACCCCTCCAAGGGCACCGAACAATGCAGCGAGCATGACCATGGCTCCCATCTTGTTTGTCCATTGCCGTGCAGCTGAGGCAGGTGCGATGAGCATCGAGCTCATGAGTATCACCCCTACAGTAGAGAGGCCCGTCACGATAGCAATGACGATGAGGGCTGTGATCATGAGGTCTGTCACTCTTGCAGAGAATCCTAGGCTCTGCCCATAGACAGGGTCAAAGGTCATCAGCTTGAACTCCTTCCAGAACACGATCATGCAGATGATGGCTACTGTGCCGAACAGTACCGTTATCCATATGTCTTCCTCCAACAAGGCTGCCGCTTGTCCGAACAAGTATTTGTCAAGGCCGGCTTGGGCTGCATTGGGTTGGCTCTGGATGTAGGTCAGCAGCATAAGGCCAATACCAAAGAAAA
>CAYMRN010000201.1:0-2448 GCA_964392855.1 uncultured Sphaerochaeta sp. | reverse complement strand
CCCCCTGTGCCCCATCGCTGGATATGCGCGAGTGGCGTATGATCGCAAGGATAAAGTAGGAGCCTATCCAGCCGGCAATAGCAGCCCCTAACAAGAGGATGAGCGAGCTCTTGCTTCCGGTGATCATGAATGCGAGCACGATGCCGGGAAGGGCCGCATGGGATATGGAGTCTCCCAGGAGGCTTTGCTTTCGTAGAACGGCAAAGCTACCAAGGGAGCCTGCGACAATTCCCAAAAGCGCTGATCCCAAGGCAACGATGCGAAGGGTGTAGTCAGCAAAGAACATCATGGCTGTTCTCCTTTGTCCGGGGTGAGCTCTGGTTCAGACTCACGTTTCTTCTCTTCCAGGAAGGAGAGCTTTCCTCCATAGGCCTTGCGAAGGTTTTCGTTGGTGAATATCTCTGGAACCGGACCTCCTGCGATCCTCCTTACGTTGAGTAAGGTCACCCAGTCAAAATACTCGGGCACGGTCTGCAGGTCATGGTGCACAGCCACGACAGTTTTTCCTGCTTGCTTGAGCTCCTTCAATATTGCGATGATCGTCCGCTCTGTAGCGGCATCAACGCCTTGGAAGGGTTCATCCATGAGGAATATCTCTGCGTCTTGGGTTAGGGCCCTTGCAAGGAAGACCCGCTGTTGCTGGCCTCCGGAGAGTTGGCTGATCTGTCGGTCGGAGTAGTCTCGCATGCCGACCTTTTCCAAAGCCTCGGTGGCCTGGTAAATCTCACGCTTGCCTGGCCTTCTAATCCATCCCAGCCTGCCATAGGTTCCCATAAGCACCACGTCCATCACTGTGGTTGGGAAATCCCAGTCGACACCGGTCCTCTGGGGGACGTAGCCAACAAGCTTTCTCTGGTTTTCGTAAGAATCGCCAAAGATGTTCACCTTTCCTGCAGTCAGTTTTATCAAGCCCAGGATCCCTTTGAGCAGAGTTGATTTCCCCGCTCCATTGGGTCCTACTATGGCCATCATGATGCCAGCAGGGACTTGGAAGTCAACGTCCCAGATAACAGGTTTGTCATGGTAGGCGATGGTTATGTCTTCTGCATCAATCGCTAGGTGTTTGTTCATTATTTCTCCTCCAAGGAAAGGCCTGCTACAATTGTATCTATGTTATGGGTGACCATACCAATGTAGGTCCCCTCAAATGTTCCTGTATTCCCCATGGCATCACTGAAGAGCTCTCCGCCGATCGCTACATCCCATCCTCTTGATTTGACAGCGGCCTGCAACGCCCTGATGCTTTTTGGGGAGACTGAAGATTCGACAAACAGGGACCTGATCTTATTTTCTGCAATGAAGTCAGCGAGGTTGCGCACATCGGAGGTACCTGCTTCATCAACGGTGCTGATGCCCTGCAAACCCCTTACCTCAAAGCCATATGCCCTTCCGAAGTAGTTGAAGGCATCATGTGCTGTTATGAGGATGCGTCTTTCCTTGGGGATGGTCATCGCCTTTTCTTTTGTATAGGCATCTAGGTCTTCCAGCTTTTTCCTGTAGGAAGCGTGGTTTTCTCGATAATAGGTCTCGCCGCTTGGGTCAGTGCTGACCAAAGCCTCAAGGATTACCTCGGAAGCGAGTATCCAGTTGCTGACATCAAACCATATGTGCGGGTCATAGGCTTGGTCGACGATGATCAGGATATCTTCTGGAATCGCATCCTCGATCGCCTTGATGTTTCGTGTCTTGGACAGTTGTTCCAGGACATCACCCATCTTGGCTTCCAAGTGAATGCCGTTATAGAGGATCAGGTCAGCTTTGTTGAGCCTGTTCAGGTCCCCTGCCTTAGCCTTGTAGAGGTGAGGGTCTACCCCAGCTCCCATCATGGAGTAGACGTCTACACGCTCTCCTCCGATGTTTGCCGCCACGTCCCCGATCATGCCGATGGTGGTAACCACAGACATCTTGTTCTCCGATGAGAATGACGAGCCCTGTGTATTTTCAACCTTCTGGCAACCCAGAAGGACAACTGATAAAACAAGTGCTATAAGAACGAATCGTTTCATAGAACTCCTCCTACTTTGAACGTTCAAAGTATAGGATAATGGGCAGCTCCTAGTCAATATGTGGTGAAGTGGAACGGAGGTTTTGTGATACATATTGCAAGGACCTCTGCAGCAGTACTGCCCAACAGGCAGGCATACACACACTTTTGCCAGTAGTAAGTTCTCCAGGAGCATCCAATCCGCCCATCCTTTGCTTGAGCAGTATCCAGTCCTTAGGCCAAGGATCCCTGCCTGCTAGAGAATCCTCTCCAGCAGGTAGTTGATTTTAGTTTTACTAAAACGCTGCAGGTCACGGTCCCCTGTCCAATCGTTGATCTCCTCATACAGCTCATGCTCAGGGTCTGAGAGGATATCGACCATCTCCTCATAGCCATAGGGGCCTCCACAATCCTCCCAAGGGGTATCACCCTCGCCACCGGTGCAAAGGACAAGAGGTTTTTCA
>CAYMRN010000200.1:0-3985 GCA_964392855.1 uncultured Sphaerochaeta sp. | reverse complement strand
GCATATCCTCAAGCGATGGTGTGATGGTTGGTTTTGGTTCATAAGAGCATGAGGCTAGAGCGTCCATATATCCAAATAATCAATTCCTATAGAAAAATTCTCCCCCTGTGCGGCAGGCTGCAGTGTGCAAGGTGGGGCAAATCTTTCTCTCATAGGGTAGGGGTAGGCCATGAAGCCTAACTGTATTGAAGGGAAATAGTTCGACCAAAGCCTCTTGCATGGTTGTTTGTCGCTTTTCAAGAAATGCTGCACCTTGCAATTTACACCCTATGCATTATCATTAGGGTAACAGGGTAAGTCCCTGAAAATGGAGGCTGTATGCTTAACGCAAAAAACAGTTCCCAATCCATACGGCGCGCAAAACTTGCGGGCTCCTGGTATCCCAAAGATACATATGAATTGGAAAATCTTATCGAACAGGCTATTTCAGCCTTGAGTGGACAGTTTTCACCGTCCACCTGTGCAGTGCTTCCCCATGCGGGGATTTCTTACGCGGCCATGGGGTTGGCCCCCTTTTTCCAAAATCTTCCCCCCCAAGCTGAAAGGCTGGTATTGCTTGCCCCCTCTCACACCACTTCGCTCAATCCCAATAGGTTGGTAGGAGGGACTTTCACCGGCTATGCAACCCCTTTGGGTACGCTGGAAGGGTTTTCACTACCATCAGTGAACAGAGGTTTTGACCAGGCGATAGAGCTCGAACATGGGGTGGAGATGATCCTGCCCTTCATCGCCTACCAAAACAAGAGGCGTGATACCAAGATCGCCTACTCACCAGCGCTCATCTCGACGATTACCAATGGGTTTGCCCTTGCTGAGCTCTGTGATGCCCTGATTGCTGATATCGGCAGAAAGTCGCTGAAAAGCGGACAGACACTGCTGGTTGCCAGCAGTGACTTCACCCATTATGGCAGGCGTTTTGACTATACCCCGTATGCCCGCCTGAGCTTGGCCCAGCAGAAGGAGCGGGTAAAGGAAGATGACCTGACCCTCTCTCGCCTGCTTGCAGCGGGCAAGAGTGAGGAGGCTCTCGCTTTCTATAGGGAGAAAAAACCAACAGTCTGCGGCATTGCTCCTGCAATCATTGTAAGTGAGATAGCCAGACGCTTGGGCCTTGTGGGAAGTCTCGCCTCCTATTATACCTCAAGTGACATCTCCCCTTCGGGTGGAGAGTCCTTTGTCGCCTATAGTACGATCCTTTGGAGTTGACCATGCGCACAACAGAACAGAACATGTTGTTGGCCCTTGCAAGGGAGTCCATATCCAGTTCCCTTGGCCTTGTCTCCACTGAAGCACTTGAGAGTATCAGCAAGAGCAAATCTGCACTCTATCACGAGAAGCGGGGCCTGTTCGTTACGCTAAAGAAACAGGAAGGGCGTGAATCGTACTCTCTTCGCGGATGCATAGGAAACATCTTTGGACTCTCCACGGTTGTGGAGAGCGTGATGGATCTTGCCCGGGAAGCTGCTTTCCATGACCCGCGGTTCCCCCCTGTTCGCCTTGATGAGCTCTCTGAGCTGGTTATTGAGATATCGCTATTGACCAGGCCCAAGAGGATAGCCTCGGCCGATGCTATCCGAATCGGCGTCGATGGGGTCATCCTGAGCAAAGGGTACAACCGTTCGGTCTTTCTTCCCCAGGTAGCTTCCGAACAGGGGTGGACAGTGGAAAAGATGTTGGAAAACCTCTCCATGAAGGCGGGTCTCCCACCCTCAGCCTGGAAGGAGAGCGGATGTGAACTGGAAGTGTTCCAAGCCGAGGTGTTCTCTGAGGAGGAATTATGAGTAACAGCTCCCTTATGTGTGACTTTTGTTGGCACCACTGCAATCTTAGAGAAGGGCAAAGCGGGGTGTGCGGTGTTCGCAAGCATGTGAAAGGCAAGCTGGTCACCACTACGTACGGCCAGATCGAGGCGATGGCGGTGGATCCCATTGAAAAGAAGCCCCTCTACCACTATTACCCTGGAAGCAGCACATTCTCCTTTGCGCTGTTTGGCTGTAACCTTGCATGCTCCTTTTGCCAAAACTCATCCCTGAGCCAAGGGGAGCCGGCCCGTTCGCTTGCAAGTGACCGTATGGAACCCAGCAAGATTATCTCCATGGCAAGGTCGAAGGGGTGCCACTCCATAAGCTATACCTACAGCGAGCCGCTGGTATGGCAGGACTACATGATGGAGGTGGCAACGCTTGCAAAAAAAGCTGGGATGCAGAACATCATGGTCACCAACGGCACCTTCTCTGAGGAGGCATTGAGACGACTTTTGCCGGTGATCGACGCATTCAACCTTGATATCAAAGGCGATGAGACCTTTTACAAAGAAGTCTGCAAAGGGGCGCAAAAGCCAGTACTTGATGCCATTGCCACCATCGCCAAGGCAAAGAACCACCTGGAAGTCACTACGATGCTCATCGAGTCCATGCACACCAGGGAGGACGTGCAAACCCTAGGGAAGCTCCTGTTTGATCGGGGGGTGCAGGTGTGGCACTTGAGCCGGTTCTTCCCCCGTTACAAGATGACCCATCTCAAGCCTACCAGTGAAGCCTATCTGACTGAGATGATCGATCTGGCAAAGCGTTCGGGTATCCCTTACATATATAGCGGTAACAGCGAGAAGGAGAGGACGACCTTCTGCCCTTCCTGTCACACCCTTCTGGTCGATGCACATAACACCATCGATGAAAACCTTGAGTTTGGGCGTTGCAAACGTTGCAAGACCCCTATCTATGGGGTGTTTTCGTAGATCTTGGCAACCCTTCCCACCTGACCTGACTCAAGCCTCACCTTAATCCCATGGGGATGGGTGGGTGATTTGGTAAGGATATCCTTGACCACACCCTCGGTAAGGGTGCCGCTTCTTTGGTCCTCCTTGAGGATGATAGCCACTTTCAAGCCAGCTGTAATCTCTTTTCGTACATTTCCTGCCATATTGACCTCTTGCAAAGGAGTATACGGCTTTTCCCCCTCCAGGGAAACAGCCATGACAAAATACCCCTATTCTGATAGACTCCCTCACTTAGGAGTCTTTGTGGTCAAATTAACTGGAATTAGTGTTGCCTATGGGCAACGGGTGCTTCTGGACAAGGCAGATATGCTCATCAGGGACCAGGACCGTATCGGTCTGGTAGGTCCCAACGGGGCGGGGAAGTCTACCCTGTTGAAAGTGATTGCCGGGCTGGAGAAGCCCGATGATGGGACAGTCACCATAGAAGGGGATGCTGTCATTGGATATTTTTCCCAGACAGTGGGGGAGATGAGTGGCAATTCCGCCCTTGAGGAGGTGCTGAAGGGAGCCGGTTCAGTCTATGAGATCGGAGAGCAGCTTACAGCCCTTGAGCATAGGATGGCTGAAGGCCTCACTGATTCTGAGATGGATCACTACGGAGAGTTGCAGACAGAGTTCATAGCCCGTGACGGCTATGACCTGTCCAACCGTGCCGAGCAGGTGCTCACAGGCCTTGGCATAGGACCCGATCGATTCCATGAGCCGGTGGAGAACTTCTCCGGCGGTTGGAAGATGCGCATAGCCCTAGCCCAGATTCTCCTCCTCAACCCCGATGTTCTGCTGATGGACGAGCCGACCAACCACCTTGATGTGGAGTCCATCATCTGGCTTGAGGCATGGCTGAACAGTTTCAAGGGTGACCTGGTGATGACCAGCCATGACCGTGAATTCATGACCCGCCTGTGCAAGCGCACCGTTGAGGTGGCTAACGGCAGTGTCACCACCTATAGCGGGGACTATGACTTCTACCTGAGGGAGAGGGAGATCAGGCGCGACCAAATGCTTGCCACCTTCAATCGCCAGGAAGCCCGTTTTGCCAAGGATGAGGCATTCATAGCCCGCTTTGCTGCCCGGGCCTCCCACGCCTCCCTTGTCCAGTCCAGGATCAAGGCATTGGAGAAAATCGATCGCATCACCCTTCCTCCCGAGTCGAAGATCATGCAGGTGGAGTTTTCCCCCTCTCCGAGAAGCGGAGACCAAGTGGTC
>CAYMRN010000199.1:0-3990 GCA_964392855.1 uncultured Sphaerochaeta sp. | reverse complement strand
CGCTACGCCACCCTCTCTAGTGATGCTCTGGTGGATTTCTCTACAGACGAGCCCTCCCTGATCGGCGACCCCACCGAGACAGCACTGATCATAGCAGCAAAGAAGAATGGTCTGGACCAAGGCGCTCTGAATCTGCACTACCCTCGCTTGGGGACCCTCCCCTTTGATTCAGGGCGCAAGATGATGACTTCCATCAATCAGATTGATAAAGAGAGGGTTGCGATCGTAAAGGGGGCGTTTGAAAGCATAGCGCCGCGCTGCTCCACCATTGACCTTGCAAAGGCAGAGGCAGTGATGGAGAGCCTGGGAGGCCAAGCCCTCCGTGTCCTTGCTGTCGCTCACAAGAAGCTCCTGTCCATCCCCACCACCCTCGATAGCGACTCACTGGAGAGCGATCTCACCTTCATGGGCCTCATCGGCATGATCGACCCCCCACGAGAAGAGGCGAAGGAGGCGATCAGGATCTGCAACAAAGCCGGTATCAAGGCTGTCATGATAACAGGGGACCATCTGGGAACAGCAAAGGCGATCGCACAGCAACTGGGTATCCTCTCGGGCGGGGATAGGGCCATCGATGGGCAGGACTTGGCTGCAATGGATGAAAACACCCTTATAGAGAGCGTGCACACCATCAGTGTCTACGCTCGGGTCTCCCCCTCAGACAAGATACGTATCGTCAAGGCTTGGCAGGCCAGAGGTGAGGTTGTTGCCATGACAGGAGACGGAGTCAATGACGCCCCAGCCCTCAAGGCTGCGGACATAGGGTGCGCCATGGGAATTACAGGCACTGAAGTGGCAAAAAGTGCTGCAGATATGATCCTCACCGATGATAATTTTGCCACCATCGTCGAAGCGGTCAGACAGGGCCGGGGCATCTATGCAAACCTCAGAAAGGTAGTGGGATACCTGCTGTCAACGAATATTGCTGAGCTGTTCACCGTCTTCCTTGCCATGATCATATTCAGGCAAACACCGCTATTGTCCATGCAGCTATTGTGGATCAACCTCATCACAGACAGCCTTCCGGCCATAGCGCTGGGCATGGAGAGCATCCAGTCTGATGTGATGGAGCACAAGCCTACCAGCAAGAGTGAAGGGCTGTTTGCCAACGGGCTGACAGTGCAGATCATCGCCCAAGGCAGCATGTTCGCCACCCTGACGCTTATTGCCTTCATACTCGGATGGAAGCCTAGCGGAGACATCGTAGTGGGCAGGACCATGGCCTTCTCCACCCTGGCAATCCTGCAACTGGTGCAAGCCTTCAACATGAGAAGTCAGCACTCCCTGTTCACCACAGGGTTCTTTACCAATGCAGAGCTGAACAAGGCCGCTCTTGTATCGGCCCTGCTCTTGTCAGCTGTCCTCTTCATCCCCCCCATTGCACACATATTCGCACTTACCATCGTATCTCTACCCCAGTATGCAATAGTCCTGGGTCTTGCACTGGTCCCCCTCCCTATCCTCGAGCTAGCAAAGAAGATGGGGCTCATCAGGTATCTGGCCTAAAGGACTTACGTACACCGTACCAACACAAGAGTAGCACCTTCGCATCCTCTAGATGAGGCGAAGGTGCTTGTTGTTTTGTTGTTTTGTTGTTTTGTGCCTTGTTCGCTTATAGCCTTATTGTCTTGGCATCTTCTCTGGTTTTCATTACCCTAGCTGCTTTTCCGGACTCTTTAACCAAGGAAGGGCCTGAAGTGATGTCTCATCCTAGGCAAGCAGCGCCTCACCCCAAATGCGGGTCTTCTCCTCAACCTGCATGGTATAGGCCGCACTGGTGGAGGGAAGCGCAAGAAAGGTGACACCCTCAGGATAGTAGCCGATGAGCCTCTTGTAGAAGGCCTCGGCCTTCTTCCCATTGAACAGCACCTTCCTGACAAAAGGATGCTCTTGCAAGAAGAGCTTGAGGTCGTTGGGAATGACTTCCCTATAGGCTGAATCAAGCGATCCCTTGCGCTCAAAACTCTTGAGCACATCCCATAAGGCTATGTCGTTGTTGAGCAGGAGTAGCCACTTCTGCTCATAGGTCTCTGCCTTTGCATTGAACAGTGTCTGCATGATCGGCCAGAACGCATTGCGTTCATGGCCGTAATACTGCTGTTTCAGCAAGGAGCGCACACTTGGCCCTGTGCCAAGGATCAGGGTGTGCGAGCTTTTCCGCTCGATGGGGGGAAAGCCTGCTTTCAAGCGAGGTAGGCAGAGACGCTATCGGCAACAGAAGCGCCATCCAAAGCGGAACCTATGATACCCCCGGCATAGCCGGAGCCTTCACCACAAGGGAACAGTCCTGCAAGCTCTACGTGCATGTCACTCTCCTTATCACGCAGGATGCGTACAGGACTGCTGGTCCTGGTCGCTCCTGCAATAAGCACAGCCTGGTTGGTCAAGAAGATATGGGCCTTTTTCCCAAAGAGCGTAAAAGCCTGTGCAAGCCGTTCAGAGATAAAGGAGGGCAACAAGCGGTGCAAATCTGATGGGACAAGCCCGGGGGAATAGGAGGAGTCAGGCAGGGTCTTGGAAAGACGGTAGTTTACAAAGTCTGCCATCCTCTGGGCAGGGGCTGCAAACGAGCCTCCTCCAGCCTTAAAGAGTCGTTCCTCCAAGGCTTGCTGGAAGCGCATGACCCCAAGATTTCCTCCGAACTGCTCGGAAGGGAGGTCCTGGGGCTGCAGCTCGACCACCATGGCACTGTTGGCAAACTTACCGTTTCGCGCTGAGCTGCTCATCCCGTTCACCACCAGGGTGCCTCCCTGATGCATGGAGGGGATGACAAAGCCGCCCGGGCACATGTTGAAGGAGTAGACTCCCCTTCCCTTGATATGGGCAGAAAACACATATTCGGCAGGAGGAAGATACTCCCCTCTGCCTTCCTCATTCTTGTACTGGATCCTGTCTATGAGAAGTTGCGGATGTTCCAAGCGGACGCCGATGGCAAGTGCCTTTGGCTCAATGGCGATCTTCTCACTCTCCAGATACTCGTAGACATCACGGGCATTGTGCCCCGTGGCAAGGATGACAGGACCTGTATAGGTCTCACCTTTTTCGGTGGTGACACCGGTAACCTTGCCACCTTCCTTGACCAGGGAGACCACCTTGGTGGAAAAATGCACCTCCCCACCGCTGGCGAGGATGGTGTTGCGGATCTGCTCGACTATCTGAGGTAACTTTTCCGAGCCCACATGGGGATTCGCTTCATACAGGATATCCCATGAGGCCCCATGCTGACAGAGCAGGGCGAGTATCTTGTTCACATCTCCGCGCTTGGAAGCCTTGGTATAGAGCTTGCCATCACTGTAGGCACCTGCACCGCCTTCTCCAAAACAGAAATTGCTCTCGCCATTGAGCTCATTGCGTGCAGAGAGGGAAGCGATGTCCTTCTTGCGGTCACGCACATTCACACCCCGTTCCAGGATGATGGGCTTGAGCCCAAGCTCAATGAGCCTTAGGGCTGCAAACAGGCCGGCAGGGCCTGCGCCTACGACAATGACAGGCTGCTTGTCGCCCACAAAGCCAAAGCTTGTTGTCTCATACAGCTCTTCCTCTGAAGAGCCGGTGAACAGGCGAACCTGCATCTCCACCATCGGAGGGTTACGCCTTGCATCGATACTCTTGCGAAGGATACGCATACCTGTAACATCTTGTATAGGCAGGCCAGCTTCTTTGGCAGCCTGCTTCTGTACAGCCTTGTTGTCGCTAGCGACCTTGGCTGACAGTCTCATGGATATATCTTTAGTCATGCCCTCATTGTACTGGGCTCTGCAGACAGAGGTCAACGCAATGGGAGGAGAAAGCGTGAAAAAGAGCAGGGTATGGACAGACAAGAAGAAGACTTCCCAGCTCACTATTCTTTTGTATCCATCTGTAACTAATCCTCCACTTGTGATATGGTCTTTCCCTATGGATAGAAACCTCATCATAGGGCAGTTGCTCGGACTAGTCACAGCACTCTGTTGGGCACAGAACTCCCTGACCTACCGCCACCTGGGATCT
>CAYMRN010000198.1:894-4017 GCA_964392855.1 uncultured Sphaerochaeta sp. | reverse complement strand
GGGCAGCTGCCCCAGGCAGAGAAAAGCGAGCCTCGAGAAGGGGTGAGCGAATACGGTGCAGCACTGCTTGGAGCCAAACTTGGAGCAGAGGGGGTTACGTTCTGGAACTCGGTCTCACTGCTCAGGAATGCTGATCTAAGCGAAGTCCCTTCCTCTCTGGTCATTCCCTCCCTCTCCTATGCAGAAGCTACCGAGCTCTCCTTCTTTGGAGCTCCCATAATACATCCTCAGGCACTGTTGCCTGCTATGAATGCTTCCATAGATGTGCAGCTCCGGTGGTGGGGCGATATCAGGGCAAAGGGCAGCAGCATCTCCAACGATGGGAAGAACGGATCCTCAAACAAGGTAAAAGGGTTCAGCACTATTCGCGACATAGCGCTCATCAACGTGGAAGGCGCTGGAATGAGCGGAGTCGTAGGCATTGCCGGACGTCTCTTCAGCGCCATGCGCGAAGCATCTATCTCAGTTATCCTCATCAGCCAGGCCTCCAGTGAGTACTCCATCTGTTTTGCAGTTCCCCAGTCTCAGAAGGACCTCGCCTGCCAGACAGCAAAGAAAGCCTTTGCCCATGAATTGCAAGATCGTCTGATCCACAGCATAGAGGCCGAAGGCGATTGTGCCATCCTCGCTGCAGTGGGGCAGCAGATGACAGGCCAGGCAGGGGTTGCCGGAAAATTCTTCTCATCGCTGGGAAGGGCAGGGGTAAACGTCATTGCCATTGCACAGGGATCGAGTGAGACCAACATTAGTGCGGTCATCAAGGCCAAGGACTCCAAGAAGGCCCTGCGTGCCCTGCATGCTCGTTTCTTCCTCTCCAAACAGGCCCTCTCTGTAGGGATTTTCGGCCCCGGCAGCATCGGCGGGACCCTCCTGGACCAGATAGCCAGCGAAACACAGAGGCTGAAAGAGCAGTTCGGCCTTGATATCCATATACGGGGGATAGCCAACTCCACCTCGATGGTGCTCCATCAGGATGGAATTGACCTGGCCACTTGGCGTGAAACCCTTGCCACAGAGGCAGTGCCGCTGGACAACAGGAAATTTGCCAAGCACATTGGCGCTACCTATTTCCCTCACTCCCTCATTGTGGACTGCACCACCAGCAGGACGCTTGCACAGCTGTATGTCACCTGGCTGGAAGAGGGTATCCATGTCATCACACCCAACAAAAAAGCTGGGACCGAACCCTACCCTTATTACCAGTCGCTGTTTGAGACCTGCCTCCGCACAGGAAGGCGTTTCCTCTATGAGACAACGGTGGGAGCTGGCTTGCCGGTCATCTGCACCCTGAAGGACCTGATACAGACAGGGGACAGGATCCATCGCATAGAGGGCATCGTAAGCGGGACCCTCGCCTGGCTTTTCAACCAGTATGATGGAAGTGTGCCCTTCAGCACCCTGGTCCGAGAGGCCAGGGAGATGGGCTTTACCGAACCTGATCCCCGTGACGACCTGTCAGGCATGGACGTGGGACGCAAGAGTGTCATCCTTGCAAGAGAACTTGGATCAAAGGTGGAGGTGGAAGATATTCCCATCCAGAGCCTGGTCCCTGACCATCTGCAACAGTTGCCCCTTGAGCAGTTCCTAGAGCGGCTTGAGGAGTTGGATGAGCCCATCCAGAAGCTCTACGCCGAGGCGACATCCAAAAACGAGAAACTGAGGTATGTGGGTATTGTTGACAGTGATGGATCGTGCAGTGCATCGCTACAGAGTTTTCCTCTTTCCCATGCTTTTGCCCAGGCTACAGGGACCGACAACGTCATCTGCTTTACCACCGAACGGTATATGGACCAGCCTTTGGTAATCAAGGGGCCCGGAGCCGGACGTGCTGTCACCGCAGGTGGGGTCTTCTCTGATATCTTGCGACTGGCAGCATACCTTGGTGCCAGAATTTAGGAGGTTTTCATGAAGTTTGTCTCAACACGAAACGCATCACTACAGGTCACCGCCAGCGAAGCCATTCTCCAGGGCCTGGCTCCCGATGGCGGACTCTATGTACCCGAGTCCTTCCCCTCCCTGGCTGGAATAAACATCCATGAGATATCCTCCTATCCTGAACTGGCCTTTGAAGTGCTCGCGCCTTTCTTTGAAGATGATGTGCTTGCTGCCGACCTTGCTGAGATCTGCATCGATGCCTTTACCTTTCCTGTCCCTCTGGTCAAGCTTTATGAGAGGCAGATGGTCCTCGAGCTTTTCCATGGGCCTACTGCTGCCTTCAAGGACTTTGGTGCTCGCTTTCTTGCCTCTGCCATGGAGAAACTGCTTGAGAAGCAGAGCCGGAAACTGACCATCCTGGTCGCCACCAGTGGCGATACGGGAGGGGCTGTCGCCTCGGCCTTTGCAGGACGCAAGGGCATCGAGGTAAAAGTGCTCTTCCCCAAGGGCAGGGTGAGTGCTCGCCAGCAACAGCAACTGACGTGTTGGGGAGGCAATATCCAGGCGTATGAGGTGGACGGCTCCTTTGACGATTGCCAAAAGATGGTCAAGGATGCCTTCATGGATACAAAACTGTCGGAAAAGTGGGGCCTCAGCAGTGCCAACAGCATCAACCTGGGCAGGCTGCTTCCCCAGAGCGTCTACTATGTCTATGCCTCCTACCTCTATACTGAGGCGTACAACACTAGACCAACCTTCATCATCCCCAGCGGAAATGTCGGCAACAGCTGTGGAGCCTACTGGGCCTTCAGCATGGGAGCCCCTATCGAAAGGATCACACTTGCGGTCAATGCCAACAAGACGATTCCCGATTACCTCAAGGAAGGGGAGTACAAGCCACGCCAGAGCATCGCCACCTTGGCTAACGCCATGGACGTGGGCACTCCGAGCAATATGGAGAGGCTTTTCCACCTCTATGGTGATATTGCTGCCTTCCGCAAGATGGTCAGCGCCACCAGTGTCGATGATGAGGCTATCAAGAGGACTATCAAGGAAGTCTACAAAGAGACCGGCTATGTGATCTGTCCCCATACAGCAACAGCTGAGAGGGTGAGGCGCGACCTTCCATCCCAGGATGACACTATAGTGGTGTCGACTGCACATCCTGCCAAGTTTGATGCGGTGGTGGAGCCCTTGATAGGAAAGCCCGTTCCCATCCCTGAAGGTCTTGCCTCCCTGCTTGCCAGG
>CAYMRN010000198.1:0-884 GCA_964392855.1 uncultured Sphaerochaeta sp. | reverse complement strand
TTTACCCTCAGGTCCTTGCTGTCACCCCCTATTCCAGGAAAATTCTTGCTACAGCAATTTCAGCGACACCTTCCTTTAGTGCCTGTGGAGGTAGGCAGTCCCCCTGCCATTGCGGATATCCTTGAGGATAGAGGCAACATTGGTGACCACTGTTGCTGCACAGTAGTGTATGCCCAGATATTCATAAAGACCAGGAGAGGCAATAATGGAGGGACAGGTGAGCATGGAGGGTAGGGTTGTTGTCCCCAGCTTTTCAAAGATCCCCACGGTACTGTGGTTGATGAGGCTTGTAGCTGTCAGGATAAGGTCGTCAGCTTCACCCCTTGCCCGGCTGTAGAAGCTGTCTTCTTCGCCGTTCCCTTTGCCAATATCGTAGGGCCGAACCTCCAAGTCCTGCTTCTCCTGGTGGGTTATGATGGGCAAGAACGATCCTATCTTGGAAATCTTGCTACCCGTGTTAAGCTTTAGGTTCCTCACTATCTCCCTATCATTGTCAGGCAGGTTCATCGCAAGGTTGTGGTTTAGGGCATTGGCCAGTGCAATGACAAGAGAGCGCAACAAAGGATTTTTATCATGGATCCTCTCCAGCAGGGTGATGGCACTCCCTCCCTCAAATTCTGTTCTCTACAACTCCCGCTTTCCGTCTTGGGGGTGTAGCAGTGTCCATAACCTCCATTTCAGCTTATGTCTAGAAGTGACTGAATATCCTCTCATTGAGCAACACATCTTTCTTCTCCTCTCAATTGTACTCCAGTAGGATCATACTGCAAGCAACGATACAGCTATCATCGTAGTAGCCGCCTATGGTTGCTCATCTCCTCTCGTTGGTTTTATACCGGTGGCAGAGGGAATTCTCTGCCGTCACTGTATTGCTACACCGCTTT
>CAYMRN010000197.1:0-4019 GCA_964392855.1 uncultured Sphaerochaeta sp. | reverse complement strand
GGAAAGCCTGTGCTTTTTGGCAGAGCGTACCAATCCTCAGAGAGTGCCCACAATAGTGGTAAGAAGGGACATAGCACTATCCTCTGCCCCCTCCTTAGGGGATGACAGGGTGGATAGTGCTATTCTTTCCTATTTGTTGTGTTGCAAAAGGCAGCTCTTGGTTGTACCGATTCACCTGGCTCAGACACTATTTTCCGAGTCGGATGAATTCGACAGCGCGCTTGAGCTGCTTGTCAAAGACAAGGTCGCCTACAGGACGCTCATCAAAAGGAATCCTACCCAGATACTCGTTTCTCATCAGGATATTCAGAATATCCCTGTTGACACCGTAATCAGCATATTTTTCTGAGAAACGGAGTATGTTCTCCGTTGTGGGCTCGGGATGTTCATCTGCAAAGGTTGCAAGTACCTTTTCGGTCATCAGCTTTTCATAGGCAGGGATCTCATCGTCCTCAAGCTTGATATCCTCTACCATGATGTCCGGCTCTATTCCCTTCTTGTGGATGTTCTTCCCGGTGGGTGTGTAGTAGTGGGCAGTGGTGACCTGGGCATACCCCTCCCCAAATTTAAACACATCCTGCACAACGCCCTTGCCGAATGTCTTGGTCCCGATGAGCGTAGCCCGGTTGTTCTCTTTCAGTGCGGCAGCGAGTATCTCGGATGAGGATGCCGATCCCCCATTGGTTAGCAGTACGATAGGCAGGTCCTTGGGGACCAGTGCCGACCCTGTGGAGATGTAGCGCTGGTCGCGGTTTGTGCCTTTCTTGCCCTGAATGGTTACCAAGGTCTTGTTGGCTGGAAGGAAGATGTTTGCAACTTGCATTGCCCCATCGACCGCTCCTCCTGAGTTGTTGCGTTCATCGATGATCAGGCCCTTTATGCCCTGTTTCATCAAGTCTTTTACACTTTCCAGCATCTGCTCCCCCGTCTGGGGGGTAAATTCTGAAAGCACGATGTATCCTATATCCCCATCTATGATATTCCCTTCGACTGTTGGGGTGCTGATCTTCTCTCTGATCAGGCTGAGGTCAAACGAGGTGCCGCCTCTGAAGACAGTGATGGTGACTTCAGTATTTGGCTCGCCCCTCAGGAGCATACTCGCCTCATAGCTGCTCAGGTCGTCAACCTTCTCTCCGTTTATGTGGCTGATGAGGTCGCCTGCCATAAGCCCTGCCCTCTGCGCCGGAGAGCCTGGGAAGGGGGAGATGATGGTAACCATGTAGGATGCGGGGTTAGAGGGGTCCTTGCGCTCTGGTGAAGGCTTGTTCAGGTAGGTCCCGATGCCTCCATATATTCCCGTTGCCCCTTCCATATAGTCGGTTGCCTCAGAAGGAGGGACATAGAAGGAGTAGGGATCCTCCAGGGAGGCTACCAGAGCCGAGGCAAGGTCATTGAAGACCTTCTCCTTGTCGACCTCTTCGATGTAGATGCTGTCGACATAGCGGTAGAGCCTCCCTAAGGCCTCCATATCAGTGGCAATCTTGTCCCCTTGTTTGGGCATACTCAGTGAAGTATTGGCAGGGGTGGCTAGAATTTCCTCTAAGGACCCTGAAGCGAAAAGAGGAATCACGATAAGCAGCAGTATCAGTAATAGGCTAAGCCTGGCTAGGGTTTTTCTTTTCATAGTCTAAATATACAAAATATTATAAAAATAGGCTACTCTTTACAGTATTGACCTCTACACTATTGCACATTACACTTGCCGCATGACTCAATTCGTCCATTTTCCCCGTTGGATAACACCAGAAATCATCCCCGGTCTGCCCCTTCGGTGGTATGGTCTGATGTATGTGATAGCCTTTGCTATCGCCTATGGCTTGATACGTCTGCAGGCAAGGAAGAATGAGGTAGACCTCGATGCAGATCAGAGTCTTAACCTCGTGCTGGCCTGTATTATCGGCCTTGTGGTGGGCGCACGCCTGTTCTCTGTGCTCTTTTATGACGGCACCTCCTACTACTGGACACACCCCTGGATGATATTCTGGCCTTTCCAGGATGGGCAGTTTGTCGGGCTTCCAGGTATGAGCTATCACGGAGGTCTTGTCGGTGCTGTCGTAGGTGCCTATGTTTTCAGCCGGAAAAACAAGATGCATTTTTTTGAGCTTGCCGACACTGTTGTCTATGCTGTTCCCCTTGGCTATACCTTCGGAAGGCTTGGGAACTTCATCAATGGAGAGCTGTTCGGTCGTGTCTCCACCAAGTCTTGGGCGATGATTTTCCCCCATGCCCCCCGCTTCTCCACAAACTACGAGTGGGTGCGCACCATAGCGGACTCCCTCGACATCCCCTACGTCGCAGGCTCGTTGATCAATCTCCCTAGGCACCCTTCCCAGCTCTATGAAGCCTTGTTTGAAGGCATTGTCCTCTTTCTCATCATGTGGTTTGTCATCCGCCCGAGAAGGGAGAAGCAACCCTATGGGTTTGCTCTCTCTTCCTACCTGGTGCTCTATGGGTTCATCAGGTTCGTCATTGAGTATTTCAGGGCTCCGGATGAGAACTTGGGGTATATACTCGCTTGGGGAGACAAGAGCGACAACATCGCACTGTTTCAATCCTTTTTTAACATATCGATGGGACAACTGTTCTGTCTTGCCATGATAGTTGCCGGAATAGCCCTCTATCTGGTGGTACGAAAGACCGACAAGAGGGCAGATAGGAGTAAGTAGATGTCATCAGTAGAACAACGAATAGCAGCCCTCAGGGCAATCCTTAGCCGTGAAGGGCTGGATGCTTGGTATATCAATGGAACCGATCCTCACCAAAGCGAATATGTCTCCCCCCGTTGGAAAAGCAGGCAGTGGATCTCAGCCTTCTCAGGCAGTTCCGGAACTGTGCTTGTCACCAAGGACAAGGCTATGCTCTGGGTGGATTCACGCTATTTCATCCAAGCCGCCCAACAGATTGAGAAGAGTTCTTTTGTCTTGATGAAGCTCGATACTGAAGGCTTCAAGGATCCCCAGACCTGGATGGCGACTGAATTGCCCCAAGGGAGCAAGGTCGGCATCGATGGCTCGACTTTGACCGTCAGCGCCAAGGCTGAGATGGAAGCGGCTTTCAGGCAAAACAGTATTGAGCTGGTGGCCGGATCTGACTACCTCTCTGAGATATGGGTCGACCGCCCCTCGATCCCCTCCACCCCAGTTGTCGATCTCCCCAATGAGATAGCCGGCTTCAGCAGGATCCAAAAGCTTACGATGACCCGCATCGCCATGGTTCAGAAAGGGTGTACCCATACCTTGGTCTCATCCTTGGATGATATCGCCTGGCTGACCAATCTGCGCTCTTCAGATGTTTCTGTACACTCTCCTGTTTTCCTTTCTATCCTGCTTGTAGGTACCGAAAAGGCATGGCTTTTCACCGATCCCAAAAGATTCAACAAGGAGATTGGGGAAGCGATGGCCGAGGATTTTGAGATTCTTCCCTATGAGGATGCAGCATCTACGATAGAGAGTCTCCTTACTGAGGAAGATACCCTCTACTACGACCCGAAGAAGCTTAATGTCAATCTGTATGAGGCGACGCGGAAGGCAAGGCATGTGGAGGGAAGGGACTTCACCACAGACCTGAAGGCAAGCAAGAATGAGACTGAGCTGGAAGGCATGCGCCGGAGTCATCTGCTCGATGGTGTTGCCATGGTGAACTTCCTTGCCCGTCTGGATACCGACGGGGGATCCTATACAGAGATCGAGGTATCGAATCTGCTGAAAGAGCAGAGGGAGAGGAACAAGGCGTGTATTGGTGAGTCATTCTCTCCCATATCCGGTTGGGCCGAACATGGGGCGATGTGCCACTACAGCGCAACTGAGGAGAGCTCCTCACGTATAGAGGGCGACGGTCTTCTGGTCCTCGATACTGGGGGGATGTATGAGTTTGGGTTGACCGACATAACCCGCACCATCCTGTTTGGCAAGGCAACAGAGGAACAGAAGAGGGATTATACCCTGGTTCTCAAGGGAAACCTGGCCCTTGCCTCACAGGATGGTGCGGGTTATGTCGGTCAACCCAAACTCATACATCCC
>CAYMRN010000196.1:0-4039 GCA_964392855.1 uncultured Sphaerochaeta sp. | reverse complement strand
GCAGTCCTCCTGGCAATCTCGGGGAATAGGTACCCGCTTGCCAGCTTCTCAAAATTCTTGTTTATCCTAGCCATCTCAAATTCTCCTTGTCAAGGCACCAAGTGCGTCCAGTTTATCCAGCTCAGCATAGAGCTTGGCGCGGTTCTCTTCATGTTCAAAGGTACACATAGGGAGGCGGAAGGACTCCTCACACCAACCATAGCGTGCCATGGCACTCTTGATGGGGATGGGATTGGTCTCAAGGAAGCAAGCCTTGAAGAAACCGGCAAGGGTGGCTTCCATCGCCCTGGCACGTTTCATCTCCCCTCGGAGGGCCAGACCCACCATGTCGGAGATGTATTTGGGGCAGATGTTCGACCCCACGCTGATGACCCCATCCCCTCCGACCTCGACGAGGTCCAGGCAGAGGTTGTCATCACCGCTGAGGACACGAAAGGAGCCATGTGTCTCCGCTATGACACTCTTCATCTGCTCAAGGTTGCCGCTGGCCTCCTTGACCCCTCCGATATTCGGACACGCTTCACTTAGGGCCCTAAGGGTAGCTGTCTCGATGTTCACCCCGGTCCTCCCTTGGATGTTGTAGAGGATGCAGGGAATGTCCACACTGTCGGCTATCGCCTTGAAATGCAGAAAGAGCCCTTTCTGGGTTGGCTTGTTGTAATACGGATTGACCAGCAAGACGGCATCGGAGCCGACCTCCTGGGCATGGCGGGAGAGCCGTATCGCCTCACTGGTTGCATTCGAGCCGGTTCCGGCAATTACCGGTACCCTGCCGTCGGCGAACTTGACGGTGAGGGCGATGACCCTGTCATGCTCATCGTGGCTGAGGGTCGGACTCTCACCTGTGGTCCCACAGGGAACCAGGCCGGATACCCCACTCGCTATCTGAGTCTCGATGATCTGCTCAAGCATCTCCTCATCCAAAAAATCCTTCTTGGTAAAGGGGGTTACCATGGCGGTAAACACTCCCCTGAAATTACTCTCTTTCACTGTACACGCTCCCCTAAAAATACGTCTTCAAGCATGGCATCAAGGGTAAAGAACCCTTTCCTCCCATCGGTTATCCACAAGGCAGCCTTAAGGGCACCGGAGGCAAACCCCTCTCGGGACCGTGCCCGATGGGTAAGCTCGATGGTGTCATCCTGGCTGTCAAAAGTTACTGTATGGGTTCCTGGGACGAAACCGCCCCTGACAGAGGAGACATGAATCTCCCCATCGTCGCGCCTTCGGTGCAAGGTATCGGAGAAGATTGCACTCTTGGCGGGGGTGTTTTCCAGCACCATCTGTGAGAGCATCACGGCAGTCCCTGAAGGGCTGTCCGCCTTCTGGGCATGATGCGTCTCCTGGATAAAGGGGTCATAGAGACCGGTTTTCCCAAAGAGACGGGATGCATATTTGGCTACCTGGAAGAAGAGGGCCACCCCAAGGGAGAAGTTCCCGCTGTAGATGATGGAGCACGTTCTCTCATCGATGGCCTCTCTGACTCCGTCTACCTGGTCATACCACCCGGTGGTCCCGATGACTGCCGGGATACCCAGACGGGCGTAGAGCACTATATTGTCCACTACCACCGAAGGGTGGGTGAAGTCGATGGCCACGGTACACCCGTTGAGCGTAGAAGCATCAAGGTGTGTATCGGTGACCTCGGGCTGAAGGGCTACCGGGTCTATCACAGCAACCACTTCATGCCCAGATGCAAGGGCAGCCCTTCGTATGAGCTTTCCCATTTTTCCATATCCGACTATTGCTACTTTCATGATGCCTCCAACATGAAAGAGCCTAACAGAAATGGTACAATGTTGTCTATAGTATAACAGAATGTTTTTATTGTAACACTATTGTTACTTTATCTCTTTTTCTTCCTATCCCTTTTCTTTCTCTCTTCGCTCGCTTTCATGAAATCTGCAAAGGTTCCTCCCCCAGTTGGGGTCTCATTGACTACAGCGGTAGGAGAGCCGCTGTTGCCCCACGGGCGGTCCTCCCGCTTCGCAGCCACCCTGGGACGATCATGATCGTTGCGATAGGTGAACTTGCTCGGACGCACCACCTCTATGACCGTCTCCCAGGTATAGGTCCCTTTCTTAGGGGGAAGGGGGTGGTCATCCGGTAAGGAGAAACCCTGCATCGCACCCTTTTTGGGAAGGGCTTTCTTCACCACAACCCTCTTCTTTGGAGTGGGCGCCACCCCCTCCTTGGCCTTGGGGGTAACCTTCACCACGACAGGGGTCTCCTCAGGGGCCGGGGTGTGGACCCGCTTCTTTATCTCCTTCTCCTCATACGAGCAGGAGAGCCTCTGACAGATATAGTGGTCCTGCCCGATCTCATCGACGACCTTCATCATCGGAGCCTTACAGTGGGGACAGGCCTTCGACTCCTTGAATTGGGGAGCATAGGTCTCTCCACTTGAGATGACCTGCTGCACCAAGTCCCGGGTAGTGTTCTTGATATCCTCAAGAAAGCGGGTGCTGTCCTCTTTGCCTTCGGCAATACGGGAGAGCCTCTCCTCCCATTTGCCGGTGAGGTGGGCGCTGCACAGCAGGTCAGGGGCCAGTCGCACCACTTCCCGACCCTTGGCCGTGGGGACAAGCTCCCTGCCCTGCCGATCGACATAGTGGTTCCTGATAAGCTTTTCGATGATGTCTGCACGGGTTGCAGGAGTTCCCAGCCCGTTGCCCAACCGTTTTTTCAGGTTTGCGTCCTCAACCAGGCGTCCTGCATGCTCCATTGCTGACAGCAGCGTCGCCTCGGTATACCGGGAAGGGGCGGTTGTAGTCATGCGCCTGATCTTCACCGATCCAACAGTCACCTCAGACCCCTCCTTGAGGGAGAGCAGTGAGGCATTGAAGGGCTCATCATCATCTGCCAGGGCCTCTGCGCTGCGCCTTCCGATGAGACGCGCCACATCACGCCACCCCTGCTGGGTCGGGATGGTAAGGCGGCTCTGGAAGCGCGAGCCTTCCACCTCGGCTACGAGGGTGGTGGTCCTGTAGAGATAGTCAGGACTGAGGACCTCCAAGAATCGCATGACGATGAGTTCCCACAAAGAGCGTTCATTCTTGGTCAGCTTGGTGAGGTCGACCTTCTGCTCCGTCGGGATGAGGGCATGGTGGTCGGTGACCTGCAGGTCCTGGACAAAGCGTTGCTCATCTATCCTAAAGCCATCCTGGACAAAGGAGGAGGCAAGGGAGGCGAAGGGGGTAAGGCTGAGAGAGTGCAACCTCTGGGGTATGGTTGCAACGATATCGCTGGTGATGTAGCGACTGTCGGTCCTTGGGTAGGTTACGATCTTATGCTGCTCGTACAGCCCTTGCAGCGTGTCCAAGGTCTCCTTGGCACTGAAATTCAGATGGATGTTTGCATCACGTTGCAGTTCGGTAAGGTCATACGCCAAAGGTGGCTGTTCACTCTTCTCAACTGTTTCCAAGCTGGTGATGAGCCCTTTCTTGCCGACAAGGCTAGTCTCCAAGGCCTTGGCTGTCGCTTCGCTCTTGATGCGGATGGTATCCTCTTCTGTATAGTGGGAGGCGGAAAATGATCCGAAGTCAGCCTTCAGCGTCCAGTAGAACTGCCCGGAAAAGCTTTCAATCTCATCCTCACGGAGAGTCATGAGGGCGAGTGTCGGTGTCTGCACCCTACCGGCTGAGAGCTTGGCGTCATAGTGGCAGGTAAGGGCGCGTGTGACGTTCATCCCCACATACCAGTCTGCAGCGGCGCGGCTCTCAGCGGCGCTGTAGAGGTTGTCATACAGGGCAGCATCCTTGAGGTTGGCAAACCCTTCACTGATGGCGCTGTCGGTCTGGCTGCTGATCCAGAGGCGCTTTGCCTCCCCTTCATACCCTGCCATCTTCATGATCCAGCGGGCAACAAGCTCACCTTCCCGCCCGGCATCGGTGGCTATGATCACAGAATCGACATCAGGACGGTTCAGGAGTGTCTTCACCACGGCAAACTGATCGGCACTCTGGGGTATGACCTCCTGCTTGAGGGTATCGGGAAGCATGGGAAGGTCGCGTAGGGACCACCGCCTGAAGCGGTCGCT
>CAYMRN010000195.1:0-4041 GCA_964392855.1 uncultured Sphaerochaeta sp. | reverse complement strand
AGCTGAACGAGCAATAAACGACAGGGTTATTGGATAAGAGCAAAACTAAACCGGTACACCTCTTAGTATTAGAGTGGATTACCACTATCGGGGAATTTATACTATCTGCACTACATACCCTTTCCCTTTTGTTGTTATCATGAGGAGTTGCAGATGTCCCTTTTTATCGTCTCATCGGATTGGCGTTTCAAAGACCGGTTTAAGCAGCACTTTTCCTATGAGTTCCTGCATGAGTTCAGCATGGTCAGCAAGTTGGTCGCCGCACTATTGCAGGCAAAAAATGAAAAGGAGATTTGGATCCTAGCTGATCAGAAGTTGGGCTCCAGCTCCCAACTCCTGCTCTTACAAGAGTTGGAAAGAAACTCGGTACAAGAAAAGGTACTCTTGTTCCTCGATAAGGGGAACCTCCCCTTTGCGCTACCGGAACTCTCCTTTCCCGTTGAGTTCATCCAGAAAGCTACACTCAACTATTCGCAGTTTTTTCTGCGGTTCAGCCAAGGCGATAGTGTAGGTGAAGAGTCAACCTACTCTGCAGAGAGCCTCATAGGCAGCAGCAAGAAGATGCAGGATGCCCGCCAGACTCTTGCGCTCTACGCAAAGCAGGAGTGTGCCATCCACCTGTACGGTGAGACAGGAACCGGCAAGGAGATAGCAGCTGGGATCATCCATAAGATCAAGCACCCCCATAGAAAAACCATGGTAAGTGTCAACTGTTCACTTTTGCATGGACCGATCGGGGACTCCATGTTCTACGGACATGCGAAGGGAGCCTTTACCGATGGGAAGTATGAACTGCCTGGTCTGGTCCAAGAGGCAAACCAGTCTACACTCTTCCTTGATGAGGTGGAGAACCTCACGTTGAGCTCCCAGGCAAACATGCTCAGGCTCCTGGAAAGCGGGCGATACAGACAACTCGGGGACACCAAGGTCAGGAGCTCTCAGTTCAGGCTGGTGACAGCTTCGAATGTAAAACTACAAGATCTCATAGAGGAAAACCGTATGCGCAAGGATTTCTACTACAGGATTAGCGATACCACCATCTGCCTCCCTCCGCTTAGGGACCATCTTGAGGATATCCCCCTTCTCTGCCAGCATTTCATCAACAAACATTTTCCAGGCAAGCAGATACCCGAGCAAGATCTTATGCTCTTGCAGCTATACGCTTGGCCGGGCAATGTGAGGCAGCTCTTCTCGACACTGAAACGAAGCTGCATCCGTTCCGGAAAAGAGGAACTGGTACATATCCAACCTGAAGATATTGTCTGCTAAAGCAAAAGAGGACACAATCGGGCCTTTCATTCACAATGAAGGACCTAGCTATCACCTGCTCTGCACTATAGGGGGACAGGGAGCAGGTCCCTGGCAGGTCAAGGATCTTCATCTCCTTGTTTTTTTCGATAGACCCCTTCACTCTTGCGAAGGCTCAACTGATACCCCCGAACTATAACCCCTTTCCTGTCAACAGCTATTTTTACAATGCTTCTTTTTGTGTCCTGAGCGGACAATTTTTTTCCCTCGGATATCATGCTCCCTTGAGCAGGGGGTCCCACACTGTGCGTGAAGGGCTATCTCAAAAAAGATAGGAGAACCCCGTTTTCCTCACCAGGAAAAATTAGCATATAAAAAAGAGGGGGTAACTCACGTTGTAGCAAGAGTTATCAAAGCACCAAATAAATAGTACAGCCTGTGGATAACCTGTTAACAACTTGCTAAATGTTAGTTCGAACCCCTCTAAAACAGACTAATAGAAACACTACTTTTCTTATATAAGAATTAGACTGGAATAATGCCATTAGGTTGTAAGCAACTTGTTGTAAAGGAGTTAGTTGACTTCATTGGTAGACATTACCGGAAATCGTAAGAATGGAACCCCCTACTAGCAGGTATTCCGTACCTCCCTACTAGGGTTTGGATTGCTTGTGGATAACCTGTGGACAACTTTGGGACAAGCTTGTGGATAGAGCCTTGAATTCTAGGGAAAATATGGAGTTACTCGATTCGCTCGATGGCGAGACCAAGGGAAAAAAGCTTCTCAGAAAGACGCTCATACCCCCGTTCCACCTGGTAGATGTTCTCTATGGTGGAGACCCCTTCAGCACAGGCAGCGGCTATGACCAGAGCCATTCCGGCACGGACATCAGGGCTTGTGACTACAGAACCGTAGAGCTGGGAAGGTCCGTTGACCACTGCCCTATGGGGGTCGCAAAGGATGATGTCAGCACCCATGCGGATCAGCCAATCTACGAAATACATACGGGATTCATACATCTTCTCATGCACGAGGATAGAGCCATCCATCTGGGTCGCACAGACGGTGATGATGCTCAATAGGTCTGCAGGAAACCCTGGCCATGGAGCATCATCGACTTTTCCGGTATGTCCGCCGATCTCCTTATAGAGCTTTCTTTTCTGTTTGCGAGGGACCAGAATGGATGAGGGACCGTCTATTACATACTCCAGGCCTATGCGTGAAAAGCCCAGGCGTATCATCCTCAGGTGCTCAATATCCACCTTCTTTATCAAAAGCTGCCCTCCGGTTGCCCCGGCAAGGCCGATAAAGGAGCCCACCTCCATATAATCACTGCCGAGGGTGAACTCACATCCATGCAGACGCTTGTTCCCCCGTATGAAAAGTCTGTTCGACCCAATTCCCTCTATCCTGCAGCCCATGCTGACAAGCATGGTGCACAGGTCCTGCACATGCGGCTCGCATGCAGCATTGCTGAGGATGCTCTCACCTTCTGCAAGGGAGGCGGCCATGATGACGTTCTCTGTTGCAGTGACAGAAGCCTCGTCCAGGAAGATATCCCCTCCCCTCAAGCGGAGATGGTTTGCCTTTAGGTGTAGCTTGCCATCTTGTTCCAACTGGCAGGAGGCTCCAAGGGAGGATAGGCCGAGGAAGTGGGTGTCCAGCCGTCTGAGACCGATGACATCGCCTCCAGGAGGATCAAGGCTCACTTCCCCATGTATGGCAAGCAAGGGCCCTAGCAACAGGATGGAGCCTCGTACCGCCTCCACCAGGTCCTTGCCGAGCAAGCCTGTGCGGTTACCACTGGTAATTTCCAATGTCTGGGCATCGACTTTGGTCACAGTGGAGCCTAGATTTTCCAGGAGCTTGCACATGACGCGCACATCTTCTATGTCGGGGACGTTTTTCAGCACTACTGTATCATCGGTAAGGAGGGTTGCAGCAAGGCAGGGAAGCGCTGCATTCTTGTTGCCGCTGATAGTCACTTCTCCTGAGGCTGGGTAGCCCCCCTCTATCCTGTATGAAGCCATGTGTCCCTCCAAAAACATGGTACTGTCACAGCTCCTATTTAGCAAGTCGTTGTTGAATTGTCCTCACTAACAGTGGTAGAATACCTAAAGATGAATCAGATTCAAAAAAAGGTATTAGGGATAGGCAATCCTCTTATGGATATCATTGTCACTGTTGAGGAGAGCGATATCCTCTCCTTGGATATCCATAAGGGGACCATGGCCCTGATACACAAAAAGCGGATGGACGAGCTCCTTCTTTTCAGCAAAAACCGGGAGACTACCTACTCCTGTGGGGGATCATGTCCCAATACCATCATTGCACTGGCAGCCTTGGGCATCGAGACTACACTTGCCGGCATGGTGGGCACTGATGAGAATGGGAGAATATATGCAGAGACACTCAAAAAACTCAATGTCCACAACGAACTGGCCATCACAGACAAGGAGCCCACAGGCTCCACGGTAATCCTGGTAACCCCTGACAGCGAACGCAGCATGAACACCTTCCTTGGGGCAAACCGCCTGTATGAGGCAGACGATGTGAATGAAAAGAGTGTTGCCGAGGCTGATTTCTTTCATTTCACTGGGTATATGTGGGATACCCAAAGCCAACAGGAAGCGATAACAAAAGCCCTTACAATAGCCAAAGCGAACAAGACCACCGTATCCTTCGATATCGCAGACCCCTTTGCGGTGGGCCGCTATCGCGACACGTTCCTCAAGATCATCGAAGAGAACTGTGACATCGTCTTTGCCAACAGGGAGGAGGCTCGCATCCTC
>CAYMRN010000194.1:0-4075 GCA_964392855.1 uncultured Sphaerochaeta sp. | reverse complement strand
ACAAGGCCACTATCCTACCTCCATTCAAAGAGGGTTTTCTCCAGTAATGAGAAGATCCTCTTTTGCTTTGCAGGTTGGTGCTTATCTAAAACCCAGACTCTGAATACGGACTGCTTGTGTCATTTCTCTTTACAGAATGATTACTTTCATGATGCTTTTTTTGTGTCCGTCAAAGCAAGATAGGTTTGCCTTACGTGAACAGGCCCCATAGCAATTACAAACCATAAGGTACCAATACACTCTGTAAGGGAACTCCTTATGTATGGCATCTCTAGAAAGAAATGGAAAAGCATAATTACTGGTACAATGGATAATGATCTTTCCAAAAGACCACTCTGTGGGGATTTGGTCCAAAAATGAATGGGTTTACAAAAAAAACTGCAAAATACAACTGTAATATAATACATTTATGTAAATATTATTACAAATATGACATCTATTAGTAATAATATATCACTTTCAGTAAATATATATAAAATTAGACAATACAAATGTAATAAATCTTCAATACATTACCGTTGTATGGACATGAATAGAATTAATTATCAAAATTGTTTAGTAATATATTGCATAAAAACTTGTATATGTATATTTATATAGATTAATTTACATAAATTAAAGTTCTTTCTTTCCTATTATAAAAATAAAATATATATTAAATTGTCTAGAATATGTAAATTATATAGAAAACAATATATAAACAAACTAATAATGTTATTACTTTATTTTATATTGTACATTGTACAAATCAATATATTGTGTGTGCAATGTATAATATTTGTATATTCAACGAATATTTAAAGAATATACATATCAAAATTGTTGATGTAAAAATTATAGACTTACTTTTAAAGAGTAAGAAGTTATACTAAAATATGTTGACAAGAATATTCCTATAAAGTATTGTAAAACAACAATTAGAAAGTTTTAATATGGTTTGGTATTTAGTAGATAAAATTGAACGATTGAACAAGTGTTTGAACATTTGCCCTATTTCATGAGGAGACAGCATGGTAACCAGTTCCCCCTTCACCCTATGCAGAATCACCCGATCTGAGAGAATCTACTGGTATGCACTCTTTCGCAATCCGGAGACAGGAGAGAGGACAAACAAGAAAAGCGTGGAGAAAATCCGCAAGGACCTGGGCATTGTCTCTTCCACTCCTATCAGGCGCCGTGACGAAGCTATCCTCATATGCCAGAAGGCCTTGGATGAAGGGTTGATCTTTGGAAAGAGAGAGCCTGTCTCCTTGTACTCCTATGTGAAACGTTTCTTTGACTGGGAAACAAGTCCCTATGTTGAGAGGAGGAACCTTCTCGACCCTGGCAGTATCTCCAAGGACTACATGGCGACACGAGAAAACCTCATCTCTAACCACATACTGCCCAAGATCCACACCAATCTGCTCTTATCGGCAGTAACAGTGAACCATTTGGAACAGATACAACTCTCCCTGGTAAAGGAAGGGAGGTTGTCCCCTTCAACCATCAATATCTGTATGGGAGCCCTCTCTTTAGCTTTGACTGAGGCCCAGAGACGCGGACAGCTCTCAGGTGGAAACAGCTATACGGTCAGGCCCTTGAAAAGTGTGCAAAAGGCGCGAGGTATTTTGAGTGAAGAGGAATTGAAGAGTTTTATGCTGTATATGAAGCAGGATGGCGAGGAGAGGATCTACCTCGCTTGCCTCTTGGCCCTTCTTACAGGGATGCGTAGCGGGGAACTTCGTGCTTTGAGCTTTACCGCCATAGGGGAAGATGTCATTACCGTAGACCAGGCATATGCTGACAAGGCTGGGCTCAAGGTTCCCAAAGGGAAGAAGACACGCTATGTCCCCTGCCCTCCCTTTGTTTGCGAAAAACTGAAAAACCTCTCGTTGGCAAATCCAAAGCCCAATGCCCATCATCTGGTATTCTGGAGCAAACGCGGGGGTGGCTTTGTATCAAGTCACTACTTCAGCGAGAGGTTTCAGCAGGAACTAGTCCGTTCCAACGTTTTGCAAAGGGAGGAGATCAAGAGGAGGAACATAACGTTTCACTCCCTGAGGCATATGGCCAATACCCTGCTTCGTGGTTCTGTTGACGAACATGTCCTGAGGATGACCATCGGGCACAGCAGCGAGCAGCTCAGCGACCTGTATACCCACCTGAGCCAACGGGGGCTGAAGAGTGTGGCCCTGGCCCAGCAGAACAATATCCTGCCCTTGTTGGGTGAAGAGAGCTTCTAGTACCCTTCAAGGCGGAGGTAGCGTGCAGTTAGGCTCGCCTCATTGTCCAATATGCCCCCCAGAGGTCCCCCATACAGCAGGTTGCCTCCCATCTCCCCACCACCTGGTCCGAGGTCAACTATCCAATCAGCCTGTTGTATCAGTTGCAGATTGTGCTCCACAACGATGAGAGTGGCTCCTCTTCGTACGAACTCCTGCAATAACATGATGAAAAGCTCAATGTCCTGTGGATGCAGACCTATGGTCGGCTCATCCATGAGAAAGAGGGTTCTGGAGATTTCCCTTGGCATGGAGGCCAAGGCTTTTGCAAGCTTGAGCCTTTGGGCCTCACCGCTAGAGAGGGTTGGAAGTGTTTGCCCTATCTCCAGATACCCAAGCCCAACATCCTGTAGGATGGTAAGCTTGTGCTGCAATGCCCAATTGCCCTTGAACAGCAGGGATGCTTCCTCCACGCTCAGGTGCAGGATGTCATGAATTGAGTGCCCCTTGTACCTTATGGCAAGGACCTTTTCGGTAAAGCGCCTCCCCTTGCAGAGGGGACAGGGAATCTCCCTCTCATCAAAGAACAGCAGCCTGCTTTGAATGGTTCCCAACCCCTCACACTGGGGACATCGGCCTCCCGGTGAGTTATAGGAGAAGCTTTTGGCAGTGAGCGTTGGGTTGCTGGCCGCAGCCTCCTTGGCAAACAGATTCCTGATGGGAGTGTAGAAATCCATAAAGGTTGCCACATTCGATCGTCTCATGGCCCAGGGCAGAGGTTGGTCTATGAGTATAATCTCATCAAAATGCCTGGAGAGGCTTTTTTCCTTTGCCAGGATATCGAATACCAAGGTGGTCTTGCCTGACCCGGAAACACCGGTAACAACAGTAAAGCAACCAAGGGGGAACCTTACATCGATGTGCTTTAGGTTGTGCAAAGAGGCATCTTGGAGCAAGAGGAACCCCCTTTCGCTCTTTCTGGGGATTCTTCCTACCCTCATCTGTTCTGCAAGATAGGGACGTATGAGGGATGAGGGGTTGTTTCTCACCTCCTGGACAGTTCCTGATGCCAGCAATAGACCCCCATGCCTTCCTGCACCAGGGCCAAGCTCTATGATGGCATCGGCCTCCTTGATGAGTGTCGAGTCATGCTCTATGACAAACACCGAGTTGCCCTTGTCCCGAAGCATCTTCAGCTTGCTTACCAGTTTTAGGGTATCGCTGGGGTGTAGCCCTACAGTAGGTTCATCAAGGATATATATCATCGAGGTAAGTTCGGAATAGAGAGCTGCGGCCAAGCGTAGTCTCTGGGTCTCTCCTGAGCTAAGGGTGATGACCTGCCTGTCCAGGCTCAAGTATCCCAAGCCAACTTGGATAAGTTGCTTGATCCTCGTGGAGAGGTCGAGCAACGAAGATCCTACAAGAAGCTGTTGTTGGCCCCGAAGGGTCAATGCAAGCTCCTGTAGCCACTCCAACAGTGCCTGCAGGCTCAAGCGAGAGAGTTCAGGAAGCCTTGTTCCCATTACTGTAGCCAGACGGGACACTCTGATCAGTTTTTCACCCTCACATACAGAACAAGGGCGTTGCACCAGAAACTTTTCGGTATCTTTTGTAGGGCGCTTATGTTCAGCAAGAGAGCGCAACAGCATGGTGCAAACCCCTTCAAACACACTCTTCTTGGGATTGTTGGCCTTGGGCTTGAATTTTGCAAACTGCTCGCTATTTTCACCATAGAGCAAGAGAGCCCTCTGAGGCGGGGTGAATTCAGCAAGGATACGATGGGTGGCGTCACCAAGCTCATAATAGTCGGATGCTTTCTCAAACTGCCCTATCGCATAGGTTTTGTAGCGATGCTTCCATGCCCTGACAGC
>CAYMRN010000193.1:0-4115 GCA_964392855.1 uncultured Sphaerochaeta sp. | reverse complement strand
AGGTCCCCAATGAGAGCACCCCGTCCTCTATGGAGAGGGCATATCCCACAAATCCACCCAAAATGGTGGAAAAGATGAGGATCAGGAACGATCCGGTCTGCATCGCCATGGAAATGCCGATGACCAAGGTGATCAGCCCTGATGAGGTGAAGACGACCTCCTTATAGGAGTCTTTGAGACGATTCTTCAAAAACAACCCAATCAGGGACCCAAGTATGACTGTCAGACAATTGATATAGGTGGCAAACATAATGGATAGGAGTATAATACGTAAGAATGACAAGGACAAGGAACCACTATGCAAAACATCCTTCTTGCAGCGGGATTCGGCAAAAGAAGTGGGGGCGAGAAGCTCTTGCTTCCCTATAAGGGCCAAACGATCATAGCACATGCTGTAGAGCAATCGCTGGCAGCGGGGCTCTATACGATTGTGGTCACAGGCTTCAGGAGAGCTGAGATAGAGCAGGCCCTCATACCCTATGCTTGTCCGAACCTCACCCTGGTCCATAACAGCGAGTATGCCCTCGGGCAGGGCTCCTCGACACAGGTAGGGGCAAGGGCGCTCCGCGAGCATGAGGACTTCTTCATCTCACTCTCTGACATGCCTCTGATCGGGGCTTCACACTACCTCACCCTTGCCCACCGCTTTGCCTCCTCTGATGCACTGAGGCCTCTCTACAAAGGTCAGATAGGTCATCCTGTGCTGCTGCGGTCCAGTTTCAAGGCTCTGATCCTTGAAGAGAAAATCCCCTTTACCATGCAAGCACTCCTAGAGGATTTCCACGTAGATGCGTGCATCGTCGATGACGAGGCCTATGTCCTCGACATCGATACGATGCACGCCTACGCTGAACTTCTCATGCACCCTAGGCCTTGACGGCAACCACCGTATCACCTTCCCTGGTCAGATGAATGGCCTCAGAGGAGAGGAACTCACCTGCAAGCAGCTGAACGGAGAGCGGGTTCTCAACCAGCCTCTGGATAGCTCGCCTTACAGGGCGGGCACCGAAGGAGGCATCAAAGCCCTCTTGGAACACCAGGTCCACCACTTCCTCGTCCCAGCTTAGGGTATGTCCGCGCCGTTCAAGCCGAAGGGCAAGCTGCTCCAGCTGCATCGCAACAATCCTCTTGATCTGCTTGGCTCCAAGGCTCTCGAAGATGATGATCTCATCAAGGCGGTTGATGAACTCCGGCTTGAATGAGTCATGGATTATCGAGAGCACCTGCTTGCGGGCCTCACTCTGGTCGGTGGCCTGCAACAGCAGCGAGCTTCCCAGGTTGCTGGTAAGGATGATCACTGTGTTGGTAAAGTCTACGACCCTACCCTGTCCGTCGGTGAGCCTGCCGTCATCCAAAAGTTGCAGGAGAACATTGAAGACATCCGGGTGTGCCTTTTCAATCTCATCAAACAGGATGACAGAGTAGGGCCTTCTTCTTACGACCTCGGTCAGCTGTCCTCCCTGGTCATAGCCCACATACCCTGGAGGTGCCCCTATAAGCCTGCTTACCGAATACTTCTCCATATACTCACTCATATCGATGCGGGTAAGGGCCTTCTCATCGTCAAAGAGGAACGAAGCGAGGACTTTTGCCAACAGGGTCTTTCCCACTCCTGTAGGGCCTGCGAACAGGAAACTCCCCAAGGGTCGCCTCTCATCACCAATGCCCGCCTTGTTACGCCTGATGGCATCGGAGAGGGCTGTAATGGCCTCTTTCTGCCCGACGACCTGATCTGAAAGGATTTTTTCAAGCTTGAGATATTTCTGCATCTCGCTTCCCGTCATCTTGGTAATGGGAATCCCCGTCCAGTTGCTGACGATCCGAGCGATATCATCTTCGCTGACCTCCTCACGGAGCATCTGCTTGCCATCGACCTGTCCCTGGGCCAAGAGAGCGCTCTGCTCTTGGATCTCCTTGAGCAAGGTGGGGATCGCCCCATGCTTTATCTGGGCAGCCTTAGCAAGGTCCCCGTCTCTCTCTGCCTGCTGCTCTTCAACCTTCAGCTGCTCCAGGCTTGCCTTCTTCTCCCGTAGCTTCGCGATGGCGTTGCGCTCATTACCCCACTGCAACTGCATGCTGTCACGTTTGCCTTTGAGCGAACTCACCTCTTTCCGTATTTTCTCGAGGCGCTCCAGGCTGGTCGCATCGGTCTCACGAGTCAGAGCCTGCTCCTCAATGTTCAGCTGCAGGATCTTTCTTTCTATCTGGTCAAGCTCCTCAGGCTGGCTCTCGATCTCCATCTTCAACTGGCTGGCCGCTTCGTCAACCAGATCTATCGCCTTGTCCGGCAGGAAGCGGTTGGTGATGTAGCGGTTGCTCAAGGTTGCAGCGGCAACACGTGCTGCGTCTTTGATGCGAACCCCATGGTGGACCTCATAGCGTTCCTTGAGACCTCGCAATATGGCAATGGTACTCTCAACCGTAGGCTCACTGGTATAGACAGGTTGGAACCTGCGCTCCAGGGCCTTATCCACCTCTATGTACTTGCGGTACTCATCCAGCGTAGTGGCACCTATAGCGCGCAACTCACCTCGGGCCAAGGCCGGCTTGATGAGATTGGATGCATCGGTGGAGCCTTCGCTTGCCCCAGCACCTACAATGGTGTGCAACTCGTCAATGAACAGGATGATGCCCCCTTCACTGCTGGTCACCTCCTTGATGACAGCCTTCAGCCGCTCCTCAAACTCACCGCGGAACTTCGCCCCCGCAACGAGAGAACCAACATCTAGGGAGAGCAGGCGCTTGTTCTTGAGGGACTCAGGGACGTCCCCGCTGTTTATGCGTTGGGCAAGGCCTTCGACTATGGCGGTCTTCCCAACTCCAGGCTCTCCGATGAGGACTGGGTTGTTCTTGGTTCTTCTGGAGAGCACCTGCATCAGGCGCCTGATCTCCTCGTCGCGGCCGATGACAGGGTCGAGCTTGCCCTGTCGGGCAAGGACCGTCATATCCTTACAATACTTTTCCAATGCCTGGTAGCGACTTTCGGGATCCTCATTGTCGATGGTCAGGTTGCCCCTGATGCTCTGCAGAGCCTGCAATATCCCGTCTCGCGTCACCCCCAGGTTTTTCATGGCCTTACTTGCCGGACATGGGTCATCGAGGATGGCAAGCAGAATATGCTCTGCACTGAGAAACTCATCCTTGAACTCCAAGGCTATCTTGTCTGCAGCATACAGCTGGTTTCCCAAGGCTGCAGAGATAGTGCGCTTCACACTACCGCCATACGCTTTGGGAAGGCGGTCAGCCAGGTTTTCCAAGGCAGCCTGTATCTGTCTTGGAGGCACTCCCAACCGTTCGAAAAGCGGAGAAAGCAGTCCCTCTTTCTGATTGAGCAGGGCAAGCAGGATATGTTCGCTTGATATCTCTGCGTTTCCCCTTTCATTCGCCAAGGTGTCGGCATCGCCAACAGCCTGGCGAAGCTTGATGGTCATTTTGTCTATATTCATATATTTTCCTCACTCTATGGGTATGAGGCAACAGACCCCTGGGGGTCCTATCCTGTACATAGCAAATATACTGAGAAAATGTTCTGTCGACTAGGAACGGCTTACAACAGGGGTGTTTTTGGGTTTTGTCTTGAAAAACTCCAGGTAGTTTGCGATCAGCTCCTTGGAAAGGGCCATCTCAAAGGTATCCAAGAAGGCCACCTGGAAGCAGGAGGACTCCAGCAGCAACAGTATGTGGTTGGCAAGCTTGTTGATGTCACACTCGATGATATCCCCATCCCTGACACCGACACGTAGCAAGCGCTTGAAAAGGATGGTAAGCTTTGCAGTCCTTCTCATGACTATCTCGTTGAAATCACGACCCTCTTTTTTCATCTGGAGCATGACGTCCACCAAGGAGGTCAGCTCCCCTTCATGTGCTGCGGCAGTATCCATGATCTCAGAACAGATCCTCTTGATCCTATCCATGTAGTTGTCTTCGGAAGACCAGGCCATGGTTGCATACTTGGCAAACATCCGTCCGGTAACCAGTTTTACCGCATAGTAGTAGATCTCTTCCTTGTCCTTGAAATACTGGTAGATGGTTGGCCGGGAAATCCCACACTCCTGTGCAATGAGAGAGAGGTTAGAATCACGATACCCTTCACGACCGAATACTTTTAGAGCGGT
>CAYMRN010000192.1:0-4144 GCA_964392855.1 uncultured Sphaerochaeta sp. | reverse complement strand
AAGACCACTGTCACTATCAATTTGGCCAATGCGCTTGTTGACAGCGGCTGTACGGTCGGAATCCTCGATACCGACCTGCATGGACCCAACGTTGCGAAGATGCTCGGCTGCGAGGCGGGCATCCTGCAGACTGATGATGGGGGAGTGACTTTCTTCCCTGTGGAAGCCAGGAAGAACCTTAAGGTGATGAGCCTTGCATTTGCCATTACCGAGCGCGACGCTCCCATCGTATGGCGAGGTCCCATGAAGATGGCGGCCATCCGCCAGTTCCTTGCCCAGGCGGAGTGGGGTGAACTTGACTACCTGCTTATCGATTCGCCCCCAGGAACCGGAGATGAGCAACTTACGGTATGCCAGAGTATTCCCGAACTTACCGGTACCATCATAGTGACCACACCCCAGGAGGTTGCGATCCTTGATGCCCGCCGTTCGGTGAACTTCTCCCGCAAGATGGGTGTGGCAATCCTTGGTGTAGTGGAAAATATGAGCGGGCTCATCTGTCCTAACTGCAAGACAGAGCTTCCTCTCTTTGGCATTGGTGGTGGCAAGAAGATGGCCCTTGATATGGGAGCCCCCTACCTAGGCAGGATTCCCCTGGAAGTCTCCCTGATGGAAGCAGAGGATGCAGGGGAGAGTCATCTCACCCTCCATCCGGACAGCCCCTCCTCGTTAGCCATCAAGGAGATAGCCTCCCTGATAAACGGTGGGACTGCTTGCTCTTCCTCGCGTTCTACAGAGTTTGCCTCTGCTAAAAGGTAGGGTGTATGTTCAATCCATTCAATGAAGATAGTGGTGAGACGAATCACCTCATTTGGAAGTCCGGCACGCGCGAACGGGTATTCGAAGGCCCAATCTTTGATGTCTGCACCGTCGTGCGGACATCAACAGATGGGAGGTCCTCCACCTTCATCGAAGTGGATAGTCCCAACTGGGTTACCGTCCTTCCCTGGTATCGCAGGGAGGACGGGGTGCCGATGTTTGTCATGGTGGACCAGTTCCGCCACGGCTCCTCCACCGTTACCCGAGAATTCCCTGCAGGGGTGGTGGAGAAGGGTGAGGACCCTACGGTCGCCGCACTTCGGGAGCTGATGGAAGAGACGGGCCTTGAGGCGGAGAAGACCCTCCTGTTGGGCAATGTGAGCCCCAACTCGGCATTCATGAACAACCGCTCAAACTTTTTTCTGGTGGAGGGGGTGCGCCTTGTCGCATCTCAGAACCTTGATGCAAACGAGCAGCTTGATGTCTTCTCCGTGCCTGTTGAGGAGGTGATAGCCTCCATGGGTACGGGAATCTATGACAATGGCATCATGATGATGGCTTTGGGGTTCTTCCTCCGGGAGGCATATAAGCGGCCCGAACTGGTGACCACCATACAACCAGAGTAAGAGCCCTATGAAATAACAGAGATCCTTGGAGGGTGTATGAAAACCAAACGTATTGCAATTCTCGTCCTTTCCCTGGCTGCAGTAGTGCTCCTTTCCTCCTGCATGGCAACTAAGACCCTGGTTCGGACCATTGAGGTCTCAGGAAGTGGTGAGGTGGAGCTGACTTCTGACGTTGCTCTGTTCAACATCCAGGTAAGTGAGTTGGCCAAGACCACCAAAGAGGCCCAGTCCATGGCTAATGAGAAGATATCCTCTGTCCTGGAGGTGCTGCGCGCCGAACAGGTTGCAGAGAAGGACATCAAGACCACCGCATTGGATTTGCGCCCCAGCTACAGGTGGGTCGATAATCAGCAGACGCTGGAAGGGCAGGTGGCAAGTCAGAGCCTTACTGTCACCCTGCGCAACCTCCCTAGGCTGGGTCCTGTGATCGACAAGCTTGGTGAGATTTCCGGTATCTCACTCAATGCAGTCCGCCTTGATAAGGAGGACAAGAGTGAGGCCCTCACCGAAGCGAGGCAGAAGGCAGTCGCCCAAGCCCTGGCAAAGGCAGAAGTCTATGCCACCAGCGCCAATATGCGTGTAGGATCTCCGATTACCATCAGTGAATCCTCTGTATCTTCCGGTCCCTATGAGCCTAGGGCAATGAAAATGATGGCAAGTGAGTCCTATGACATGGCTACCGAGATTCCAGCAGGCACCATGACCGTACGCTCAACTATCTACCTCTTGTTGGAATTGTTGGAATAATCCTAGGGAATATGGGACTAATCGCTATAACTCTCGATTGTGCAAGATATTGATAAAAATTCGATAAAAGACTTAACAAAACAACCAATAGCTGGTATAGTGTTCTTGTCCGAACATGTGGAGAGATAGACTTATGTCATCAATACATCCACATATGTGCCTGTTTGTTTTTTTCCCCCTCTTCCCAGAGGTAACAGCAGGACACATTTCCCGCAATAATGCGGAACTCCTTCAAGGGTGCAAGCTTGAAGGAGTTTTTTGTGGTGTAAGGATATCTTTTTTTTACAAGAAGGCTATTAGATCAAACTTACAGCAATTCATCCACCGGCAATATAGGGAAGTGTGCTGTAAGATCTTGAGCCAGCTGAGTAGTATCGGAGTATACCAGGGCATGTAGACCCCCTTCTTTTGCGCTAGCCACGTTGTGCGACAGATCATCAAGAAAGAGGATTTCAGCAGCATCAAGGTGCATGCGTTCCACTGCATGGGTGAATATCCTCTGGTCGGGCTTGTTGATGCCTATGATCCCTGAAATGACAACAGCATCGAAATGCCCAAGCCATGGTTGGTTTGCTATCAGGCTCTGATAGGTAGTCTCAGCCATATTGGAGATGATGAGGGTACCAAAACCCTGCTTCTTCAGCGTTTTTGCCCAAGCGAGCAACTTCTGATTCATCCTGGAAAAGCCTTGTACATCCATCTCCACCAGTGTCTCAACAAGATCTTTCCGACTAACTGTGGAGTTGCAGTCGTCCAGTACGAGAGTCCAGTAGTAAAGGTTGTCATATTCCCCTGAATCAAGGCCTTCTCGGAATTTCCACATGCTGGTGTTGAAAGGCTCATACCCGACACCAGCTACCCCTGCCATCTCTGCAATGCTCTGCTTGTCAATAAAATATGCCAGGACGCCACCAAAATCAAATGCGACTGCCCGAATGTTCGGATGGTTGGTTCTCATGGCCAATGCTCCTTTCATATACTCAAGGGGGCTCCCCCCCCTATGAAGGGATAGTACCCTATTACGATGGAGGGCAAAAGGGGCTAGAAATGCAAAACCAGAAAGTGTTTTTTCTGTAAACGTTCCCGTTATGACTCTTTGCTCATCGCCTTTACAGCCCTACGAGATTTGTATCCAGGGGTGTGATGTTCACATAGATGATATCTGAATACGAACCTGAAATGCTGGTCTGGGCGGTTGCATAGTCGATGCCGGTGACATATAGGGTCTTTGTATTGTTGTTCCCATAGGCTAGGTTGTCCCAGATGACAGGTTCACCATTATAGATGGGTTGGTTGTCGAGTGTGATATTGAAGGGTATGTACCTGTTGAGGCCTTCAGCCTTGAGCCTAAATTGTGAGGTTGGACTTCCATTGCCATCAGTGAAGCGGATGGATACGCCATAGGGGGTTGTGCTTTGGAAACCGCTGAGTATGATCCGAGCCAAGCCTACAGCCTTTTTGTTGGCCCCCGATGCTTGGGTAAGGAGTATGGAGGCCTGTGATGGTGTTTGTTCGATGGCCAGGGAGACATAGACTATAGGGTCGAGCGAATTGATGTTGATGAAGTTGGGCGAGCCTAGGGTGTAGTTAACAGCGAACAGGGAAGTAGCTGAGGTGCTTCCATTGATGGGGAAGGTCACGGTACTTCCTCCGATACCAAACCATGAATATCGACTCTTCAGAGTCATTGCTCCAAGGTCCCCTGCCAGAAACTGGAAATGTACTCCAGCCACTTGTTGGAGCTGTATGTTATTTTTGAATCGTACGTACAAGTCTACAGTGATAGGAAATCCCTGTAGATATGTATTGGAAGAGACTAGGGTCTTGTCCCCTTGTGTCTCACTGATGACGATGGACTCACCTGATGAGTTGTTCGTGACTTTTGCAACAAGTTCCGCTTCAAAGACGGTAACGCCGTTGATGGCTCTGCTGCTTTTGAGTTTCAAAGGGTTTTGGAGAAATCCTGAACGGGTAAGGGTGAGGCCAGTAAACGTGTTTGGTGTAAAGATCCC
>CAYMRN010000191.1:0-4157 GCA_964392855.1 uncultured Sphaerochaeta sp. | reverse complement strand
GTTCTGCGCAACCAGATCAGGGAGGAACATGAGCTGGAGTATATCGGCTCTGACATCCTTTCGCTCAAAGACTCCTCTTTCACCCTGTTGGATGAAAACTTCGAGAAGGTCAGCCAAGCAGACCATGGCAAGACCCAATACCTGGCAACGGACAAGCCTTTGGCAAAAGGGTATATCATTCGTCGCCTATCTATGGTTAAATAGGGATATGTTTAGGCGTATTGCTATCATTCTCAGCTTGAGCGTTGTATCCCTGCATGGTATTGCAGGAGCCAACCTTACCGACGGGTTCTCTTTTTTGCAGAAGGACCCTCTTTTTATAGAGTTCATGTCAGCGGTCAGGAGAGATGGTTGTGTGGAGAAAGGCGAGGAAATCCGGCTTCTTCTCTATGCCCAAAAGGAGAGCGAGCCTCAGGCAACCATCAAGAGGATTCGCATCGACACCACCTTGGCACGGCTCTATATCGAGACAGAGAACAAGGATACCCAGAGATCTGAAGATCTGCTCAGTGAGGCTGAACAGAGGCTGGAGAGCCTCGATGGGAACTCTTTTCATGCCCTTATACTCAGCTCTGAAATCGATGGTGTCCGTTACCTGAACAATCCAAGGAACCTGGGAAAGGGCATGTCCAGCTCCAGAAAAATCAACAAGGCTTTCAAGGAGTTTCCCAATGAACTCTCTTCTCGCCTCCTGAAGGCGAACAGCATGCTCTATGCCCCCTCCTTTGCGGGAGGTGATGTCAAAGGAGCATTGAATATGTTCCTTGCCATACAGAGAGAAGCCGAAGGGTCTCTTTCGCCATGGGACCGGTCATCCTTGTACAGCGGGATCGGTTTGGCATGCCTTAAGCTGAAGGATTACCAGAATGCAAAGGGGTACCTCCTTGCGGCCAAGGCCATCTATCCATTTGATGCTGTTTTGGATAGCTATATTGCACAAGTGGAGAAAGTGTCGTGAGTATTCTGTATGCGTCGCTAGTCTTTGTCGTCGGCCTTTGGGCGTTTTTTCTCTCCTTGTCCAATAGGAGGGTAATGGAGAAGCTGAAGAAGCCTTCCGCACTATCAGGCAAGGCTCTTGTCTCCATTGCCATCCCCGCTCGCAATGAAGAACATTTCATCCAGAGATGTGTCGCCTCCCTTATCGGCCAAACCTACGAGAACATTGAAATCCTCATACTGGACGACAACTCCACAGACAATACGGCAGCTATGGTCGCAAGCATGCAGGACAAGGACCCGCGGGTAAGAATTATCCAGGGAAAACCCCTTAAGGATGGGTGGCGTGGCAAGCTCTACGCCATGCAGCAGCTTTTTGAAGAGTGTCGTGGTGAGTATATCCTCTTCACTGATGCAGACACGATACACAATCCCCACAGTGTGGAGTATGGCTTGGGCATTCTCATCAATGAACAGGCCTCGATGGTCAGCGGCTACCCCAGGCAGGAGGGAAAGGGCCTTTGGGCCCAGATGGTGGTGAGCGCCATGCTCTTCAACACGGTACTCTACATGCCATTACGATTGCAGGCAAAGGTGCAATGGGCCCCGTTTGCCATGGCAATAGGACAGTACCTTCTGCTCAAGCGGACGGTACTGGAAGATATCGATGGCTTCAGCACAATATCAGACGTCATCTGCGATGATGTGATGCTGGCCAGGGCATGCACGAGGACCGGACACAAATATGTGTTTGCCGACATGAAGGATGCCCTCTCTTGCGAGATGTTCCCCACATTCAAAAGTGGGTTTGCAGGAATAGAGAGAAGCATTACCGGAGTCATAGACATCAAGGCTTTCATGATGCCGTTGGTAGTGCTCGCAGCGCTAGTCCTGATCGCTTGTGCCTTCGCCCCCCTTGCTGCGGTTGCAATGGGCATTGCCCTTTTGGGCAATCCGGCGCTCTCCCCCCTCCCTTTCCTGCTTCTTCTCTCTGGTACCCTGCTGCTTTTCGGCTCCTGGACAGCTACCGGCCTCTACCATGGGTTTCCACTAAAGGTGGCCATACAAGGCCCCATTGCATTTGTTCTCGTGGTGGCCATGTATCTGCATGGATACTACAGAAAGGCCAGCGGCAAGGGGTTTATGTGGAAAGGACGCATTATTTCCTAAATAAACAACGATTAAGACACTAGTTTAGCGTTTTACCCTTGCACATAGATGAAACCATGCTAGAATATGGATAACCTAGACCAATGGAGGAGTCCATGACAATTCACGAGCAAATCGTTGCACAGTATGAGACCTACCTTGCAGAGAACCAGAAGTTCTCTGAGAAAGGCGTAAAAGTATCGGCAGCTAGAGCACGTAAGGCCCTGGCCGAAATCGCTAAGCTTAGCAAAGAACGCAGAAAAGAGATTCAGGCTGAAAAGACAGAATAGCTTTTGTTGTATTGTAAGAAGGCGTCCTTGCAAGAGGGCGCCTTTTTCTATGTCTCCACACACCAAACTTTTTTTTGGAGCAAGTAAGGTCGTGATATGAAGAACTTTCCATTCTTTAGTAAGGGTGAAAAAACGAATGAATGCAACGTATCCTTGTAAAACGCATCTCATCAAAAAGTGATTGTTCCCTCAACCTATAGTTTTTATACTTGAGCAGAAATCAATTCTGGAGGGTTTTTACATGGGAATTCTAGCGCTGATATTTCTCATCGTCCTTGAACTGTTCTTGCTTCTCTGCTCCATATGGAGAAGCGATGATCATAGGCAGGAGAGGGCAATGGTCAGGATAGGTACACTAGTCCTATTTGGTGTGTTGCTCGCTTCAGGGGTGTATGTCCTGAGTTTCCGCTATCTGTTTCTCCTGTCCATGCTGGGTATCCAGGCTCTGGCGGGAACCATCATACTCATCAGAAGAAAAGAGCTGCCCTACAGGACAAGCAAAGCCATCTTTCGTTTCATGCGAAACTGCATACTCCTTATCCTGGTCCTTGCCCCTGCTATAGTATTCCCACAGTATGCACAGCCAATGCCAACGGGACCGTATGCAGTGGCAACAAAGAAGGTGACGTGGATAGATACAAACCGGCTTGATGCGTATGCAACGAGTGGAGAAAATCGAGCCTTGACAGTTGAATTCTGGTATCCAGAAAATACAAGCAAAAAGCATCCCCTTGTTCTCTTTTCCCATGGTGCGTTTGGGTTCAGCGGTAGCAATTGCTCTACTTTTGCAGAGCTTGCTTCACATGGGTATGTAGTTGCAAGCATAGGACATACCCATCATGCGCTCTTTACCCTGGATACGAAAGGAAAGCTTACCACAGTAGACCCTGGCTTTATGGCACAGGCATCAGATATCAATGACCAGATCGGCTATGATGAAGAGATTTTCACCATCACCCAAGAGTGGATGAAGCTTCGCATAGGGGATGAGCAGTATATTCTCGATACAATCCTTGCAGAGTGTGGAAACCATGATGCAGAAACTCCTTTTTCCCTAATCAGTGCCGAGAAGATTGGACTCATGGGTCACTCCCTGGGAGGAGCATCATCTGCACAAATTGGAAGGGAACGGACCGATATCGATGCGGTCATCGTGCTCGATGGAACCATGCTCGGAGAAGAGCTTTCCTATGAGAACCATACTGTCGTTCTCAATGACAAACCCTATCCGGTCCCCTTATTGAACATGTATGCACAGGAACACTACACCAATGCAAAACGTCTTGAAGGAGATACCTACAGTAATTTCCATGCATCACGCAACGGCCTTGTTACGTATGAGACTGTAGTGAGAAATGCAGGGCATCTGAACTTCACCGATCTGCCTCTTTTTTCACCGTTACTTGCCAAGAAACTTGGCGTTGGAACGATAGATCCATGGTATTGTATTGAAACGATCAACGCCACCGTACTGGAATTTTTCAACAGCTTCCTAAAGGATAGAGGGCTGCCAGACATCGCAAAGGAACAGTGAGCATGCATGTACAGATCAGGAATATCAAGGATAAGGCCAGGGAGTGTCTCATCATAGAGTGTGTAGAGGTAACATCAGAGATTGAGAGCATACGTGCATATGCCCTTACCAAAGGCACTACGCTTAGCGGTAGTTGCGAAGAGAGAATCTACCAGTTCAATCTTGCTGATGTCTCCTATTTTGAAGCCTTTGGAGAGCACGTGTACGCATATACGAAGAGCATGCATTACAAGCTGAACGTACGGTTG
>CAYMRN010000190.1:0-4164 GCA_964392855.1 uncultured Sphaerochaeta sp. | reverse complement strand
TGCTACGGCCTGCAGGTCATGAGCGTCCAGAACGGAGGAAGTGTCCGTCGCCCTGAAAAGCGCGAGTATGGTATTGCAGAACTTGAGATCACCGATCAGGAATCTACCTTGCTGAAGGATATTCCTGCTAGATGCAAGCTCTGGATGAGCCATGGAGACTCTGTCTCCACGCTACCCCAAGGTTTTAGGGTGACCGCCAGGACTAAAAACTGTGAGTATACTGTCCTGGAACATGATGAAAAGCAGTTCTATGGTGTGCAGTTCCATCCGGAGGTGGTCCACACGCAAGATGGGACCAAGTTGCTTTCCAACTTTGTTTTAGGGATCTGCAAGGCAAAACCTGATTGGGATATGGAATCTTTTGTCACCACCGCCATCGAGGATATTCGCAAGAAGGTTGGGGACAAGCAGGTGTTGTGCGGCCTCTCCGGTGGGGTAGATTCAGCAGTGACTGCAGTTCTCATCCACAAGGCCATTGGGGACCAGTTGGTCTGTGTCTTTGTCAATAATGGCATGCTGCGCAAAGGTGAGGCTGAAAGGGTGCAGAAGGTCTTCAGGGACTCCTATAAGATCCGCTTGGTGTATGCTGATGCCGAGGATGCTTTCCTTCATGCATTGGCGGGGACTACCGAGCCGGAAGCCAAGCGCAAGATCATAGGCAAGGTGTTCATTGATACCTTCTATGATGTTGCCCGCAGTGTGGGGGAGATCTCCTTTTTGGCACAGGGGACGCTCTATCCTGATGTGATCGAGAGCAAGAGCCCCTCTGGCGGCCCTTCGGTAACCATCAAGAGCCATCATAATGTGGGGGGGCTTCCTGAGGATCTGAAGTGGGACCTGCTTGAGCCGCTTCGCGAGCTCTTCAAGGACGAGGTTCGCGACCTTGGGCGTGAGCTTGGCCTTCCTGAAGATATGGTGAATCGTCACCCCTTCCCAGGTCCTGGCCTTGGCGTCCGTTGTGTAGGTGAGGTCACCAAGAAACGGCTGGATACCTTGCGTGAAGTCGATGCAATCTTTATGGAAGAGATCCGCTCCGCTGGCCTGTATGGGGATATCTGGCAGGCCTTGGCCTGCTTGCTCCCTGTGAAAAGTGTAGGGGTCCAAGGCGATCAGCGCACCTATGAAGAGGTTTGCTCTTTACGCGCTGTGACCAGTGAGGATGCAATGACCGCAGACTGGTACCGTTTCCCTCCTGAGGTGCTCGAACGTGCATCCAACAGGATTTGCAACGAGGTCAGTGGGGTCAACAGAGTTCTCTACGACATTACCAGCAAGCCTCCTGGGACGATCGAGTGGGAGTGATACCAAGCAAACCAAAATAAAGAAAAAGTGCCAGTAAAAATTAAGGCAAAATAGTCGCCACCTCTGAAAAATATTTTTGGAGGTGGTTTCATTCTAGCCAAATTGTTTCTTTACCCATGGGTACAGTAGTAGGATTTTCTTGGTGAGGCTCAGCTTTTCCCCTAGTGCGTGGGAAACAGTGTGGTATCTGTTTTGGTTTACGATACAGTTAGGCAAATGTAGTAAAGGCACCTCATCAGGTTGTAGTATAGAGAGGCTTGATCCGCTTCTTGTACACCTTTGCGAAGAAGATGAGCGAGAGTGCCAGGGCGGAGCTTTCTGCTATGATGAAGGCATACCAGAGTGTGTCGAGTCCAAAGAAGTGGCCCAAGAGATAGGCAACAGGCAACAGGAATATCAGCTGGCGGGTTATGGAGATCAGCATGCTGATGTAACCGTCGCCTACAGCTTGGAAGAGGGCTCCCAGGGAAATGCAGATACCTGCACTGATGTAGCAGAGGCTCACCCTGGGCAGGGCGATCTTTCCGATAGCCAGCATCTCAGGCGAAGCGTTGAACCAGGATAAGAGGGTCCCTGGAAAGAACAGGAATATGATGAAGCCTGTTGTCATGATCAGCAAAGAGATGACCAGTCCTACCCTGAGGGTCGTCATCATCCTCTTAGGTCGCTTTGCCCCGTAGTTGTACGCCAATATCGGGGTCATACCGCTGTTGAGACCAAAGATGGGCATGAAGACAAAGGACTGCAGGCGAAAGTATACCCCGAAGACAGAGACAGCTGCCGTGCCAAAGGAGATGAGCAGCTTGTTAAGGCTTGTTGTCATCACGGTCCCTATGGCCTGCATGATGATCGAAGGGAGCCCGACTGCATAGATATCGATGACCGTACGCTTCTCAAGCTTGAAGTACTTTGCCCTGATCTTCACTTCCTTGTTCTTGCGAACAAAGTAGATGGCAAGGATAGCCGCCACATGCTGGCCGATGACAGTGGCGATGGCCGCTCCCAGTACGCCGAGGGACGGGAAGCCAAACAGGCCAAAAATGAGGATTGGGTCCAAAATGATATTTATTATTGCCCCTGTGCTCTGGATGATCATGGGGCGGACGGTATCCCCTGTAGCTTGCAGTATGCGTTCGCACGTGATATCGACAAAGATAGCGAACGAGAAGAAGAAGCAGACAGTTACATATTTGGTCCCCATTGCCAGGAGGGTAGGGTCTTCGGTGAAGAACCGGAAAAAGGTCTTGGAGAAGAAGAGCCCTATGACGGCAAAGAGTATCCAGCTGAAGAAGGAGAGGGTCAGGCCGTTGTTTGCAGCCTTTTCTGCCCCTACATAATCCTTCGCCCCCAGCTTCCTTGCCAAGAGGGAGTTTACCCCGATGGATGTTCCCACTGCCACTGCGATGAGCAGGTTCTGCATGGGAAAGGCTAGGGAGACAGCGGTAAGGGCTGCCTCGCTGTACTGAGCCAGGAATATGCTGTCTACCACATTGTAGAGGGCTTGGACCATCATGCTGATCATGATGGGGAAGGACATGGATAACACTAATGAAGGGATGGGCTTGATGCCCATCTTGTTCTCTTGGATTGACTGCACACAAATTCCTTATTCTGAAGAGTTTCAGCTAGGTAGTCTTACCATAGGCACCTGCAAATGTAAAGGAAGGGATGGTTGTTGTTGTAGAAGTGCTGCTAGGCCAGCCATACGGATTTGCCCTCCTGCCTGATTCAGGTTTTCTCTTGCACAACCAATGGCCGTTCAATACAATGGAGATATTGTAAAGTAAACATCCCGGGAGGTATCCCTTATGATAGTGTGTAAATTTGGCGGAAGCTCAGTAGCTGAAGCGAAGCAGATACGGAAGGTCAAACAGATCATCGACGCAGATCCCAGACGTCAGATTGTGATCGTCTCAGCTCCCGGCAAGCGTTCCAGCTCTGACGAGAAAGTCACCGACATGCTCTATGCGTGCAACGCCATGGCCCAGCAGGAACTCTCCTGCAAGGAGCTGTTCAAGAAAGTATCCCTCAGATACACCTCAATACTCGCAGACCTGGGAATGCAGGCAAAACCCTTTCTTCCCGTGCTGGAAGAGGTACGCCAGATGATCGACGCAGGTCACGGTGCAGAGTACGCTGCGAGCAGGGGCGAGTATCTTGCTGCCAGGATGGTTGCAACCTTTTTTGGATGGGAGTTCCTGGATACCGATCCCCTTATCGTCATCAACCATGACGGGACGGTTAACCCTCAGACCTGGGACAACCTCAAGAAGGCCCTGAAACCCAACGTGAAATATGTGGTGCCCGGTTTTTATGGATGTGACCCCGAAGGGAAGGTGAAGACCTTCAGCCGTGGAGGGTCGGATATTAGCGGAGCGATACTTGCCACTGCTTCCAAAGCGGAGATCTATGAGAACTGGACAGACGTGTCGGGAGTCTTCTCAGTCGACCCAAGGCTCGTCCCTGATGCTAAAGTGGTAAAGGAGATGACCTACCGTGAAGTCAGGGAACTTGCGGGAGTCGGTGCCGGGGTATTCCATGAGGAGGCCATCGCACCTATCCTTGCCTCTGGCATTGCCATCAACGTAAAGAATACCAATGCACCTTCTGACAGTGGCACAATGATCCTTCCTACACGCGAGGTTGGTGACAACCCTCTGGTGGGCATATCGGCCAAGGGAGGCTTCAGCCGCCTCTCCTTGAGAAAGCTGATGCTGTTCAAGGCAACAGGGATCAGGCATGCTCTTCTGACCATGCTCCATATCTTTGGTGTGCGGCCCTCCTTCTCCCTGTTCGGGATTGACAGCATGGTATGGTTCTTCGAAAGTACGCAGGCAAGCGACAGTGTGCTCAATGCCATGT
>CAYMRN010000189.1:0-4200 GCA_964392855.1 uncultured Sphaerochaeta sp. | reverse complement strand
AGGTGATGTCCATCAACATGCTGCTCGAAGAGGAGGGACAGGCAGTTGTCTGGAGAGGCCCCCTCATAGCCAATGCGGTGAAGATGTTCTACACCGATGTCATCTGGGGGGAGTTGGACTACCTGTTTATTGATATGCCCCCGGGGACCGGAGATGTGCCTTTGACTGTATTCCAGTCCCTTCCCGTAGATGGTATTGTGATGGTGACCTCTCCGCAGGAGCTGGTCTCCATGATAGTCTCCAAGGCTGTGAACATGGCAGAGCTGATGAACATCCCCATCCTTGGGTTGGTGGAGAACCTCTCCTACTTCCTCTGTCCTGATAACAACAAGAAGTATCAGGTCTTCGGCGAGAGCCATATCGAGGCGATAGCCGAAAAGCATCAACTCGAAGTATTGGCTAAAATGCCTATTGATCCTAAAATCAGTGAGGCTTGGATAGAGGCCTCATAGAAAGATATGACGTCCCCCATTTGGAGAACGTAGCGAAAAAACTAGAGAATTTGGAGTAACCTATGCTTAAAATTGCAGTCGCGAGTGATAACAAGAGTGTATCTGGCCACTTCGGGCATTGCCAGACCTTTGAGATCTTTGAAACCGAGAAGGGAAAGATCAAGAGTGAGACTTCAGTCGCCAACCCCGGTCACAAGCCAGGCTTCCTGCCCAACTTCCTCAATGATATGGGCGTGAACGTCATCATCAGCGGTGGTATGGGTGGCGGTGCTGTTGAGATCTTCAACGAGCACAACATCGAAGTCATCGTAGGGGCCCAAGGCACAGCCAAGGATATGGCAACTGCCTATCTCAAGGGCGAGCTGAAGAGCACCGGCAGTGTATGCCATGAGCACAATCACCCTGATGAGTAGGAGTATGCTCGCCCGTTGACCATGTCCTGTGTCCTGTCGCAAGTGAACAAGAACAAGAGCAGGGATATTGGAGTATTGGGATATTGGTTTGCACAAGGAAAAAGGCTGTTCCAGTCATATGGATCAGCCTCTTTCCTTGTTTCACTTTTCCTCTATTTCTACATCAAGTGAGGACCATACATTACTTTTGGTTTCTGTAATTTCTAATTCCTTAGAAACATAGCTTCACTGTTTTCACAATTCCCCACCCTGCATTCCATTCAGAAGAGTAAGGGCATAACAGCACTAATGAGAGGCAACACCCCTCCTTACAAGGCCAGTATGCTCAGATCCGACAAACGAAATCTTGCTATTCTTCCCTGTTTCCCAATCCTCAGGGCTCTCAATCTGGAAGGAGGAGTACCTGATGCCGCACTCCCTTGCAAAGTCGAGACAGCGACCCAGGCTGTCATGTACGTGTGATGGCTTATGGGCGTCGCTGTTGCAGATCACCTGCACAGAGGTCTTGGCAGCAAGCTTCCAGAACTCATGGTGGGGATAGGCGTATCTCGTACCATAGGACGTCTTTACAAGGCCCTTACGCATCCCATTGCCGTTTATCTCCAAGGCGACATCATTGGCGATTGCACACTCTATGATATCCTTTGCACAGGCTATGGCCTCCTCATCCCACGACCGGTAAGAGTGACAGAATACATCGGGGTGGGCTCCAAAGAGGAAGAGTCCGCTTTCGATCCCTTCAATATAGAGCTTGGTGTAGGTATGAAGGTCCCCCTTGGTGATGGGGTTCCAGAATATGGAGTACTCATCGTACGTTTCCAAGGAGAGGTCATGCACTGCAAAGAAGAGGTAGTCGCACTCCCCGCTCAACTCTTCAAAATAGGACTTGTACTGCGGCAGATAGTCACATTCATAGCCACGCAGGACCTTTAGCCGCCCTGCATACTCCTGTTTGGTCTCTATGCAGTCCCGGGTGTAAGGCCCTAGCATTGCAAAGGGCATGCGACTGCTCTCCCAACGGTTATCGGGTACAGGGCAGTGTTCGCTCATCCCCAACACTTCTAGACCTTGTTTCAGTCCCTCTTCGGCATATTCGGCCACTTCGCCAAAGCCATGACCACAATAGTAACTATGTGTATGGAGGTTAACCACCTCCTGGGCATATGTTTGTATATTCATAGTGTATAGATATATAGTATCGGATATTAGAGAGATTTATTCAACATGGGGCAAGGAGAATTCACCCAGTTTGGCTTATGAAAGAGTGAAGGGCAGGACAGGTAATCGAGAGTCCTCCACAGCTCAATAAAGAAGCTTTTGTAGGTAGTCATTAATCAGTGAAGCTAGATCGTAATACCCCGGGCATGAAATTTCATGTATGCCTAGGAAAAGGGAAACAGCGGTTCCCAGCCCTTTCACCTTCGTGATATGCTATGAACAATGTCACTTCTGTTCCTTCGATGGATATGCTGTGCACATGCCTTGGATACAAGCTTTGCATTGCTCCAAAAGAGAGAGCTCACCGGGTATGAGACTTCTGCATCGACTCATTCTTTGCTTTACTGCACATGTTTTTTACAAGAGTACTACTGCCCAAGCAACTCAATGATTACCCTATGGAGTAATCTATGACTTACTGGAAAGCGGCCGTCAGGCAATGACAGCCTTCCCTTTCAGTTCGTTGATCAAGGTTGCTCCAAGGATCAGGGCTCCCCCTGCAAGCTGCAAGATTGTGATGCTCTCATGCAGGACTGCAACAGAGAGTACTACTGCAACTATGGGGTCGATATAGCTCAGGATAGCAACCTGCTGGCCTTTCAGGTGGGCAAGAGCAGAGAAATAGAGATAGTACATAACCCCTGTATGGACAACTCCCAAGATCAGGAGGTTCACCAATCCTGGTAATTTCAGATCCATGACATGGAGGCCCCCTACCAGGTAGGTATAGGGCAGCAACACCATAATGGCAGCGGCAAATTGGATCCAGGTTCTGGTCAACCCGTCGATCTCCCCTGTTGCCTTGTTGGTCAAGATCACCAGGGCATACAGAACCGCAGCTCCAAGACCAAAGAGAATGCCTATGAGATCATTAGTTCCCCCACCTGATACCCCTATGATCAACACGAGCCCTGCAGTTGAGACCAGAAAACAGATGATCTGCTTGCGTGTCAGCTGTTCACGAAAGATCAGGAAACTGCCAACCACCATAATGGTCGGAGCAAAGTAGTAGCTCAGTGTCGAAAGCGCTACGGTGGTGAATCTGTAGGCTTCAAACAGAAGCAACCAGTTGAATCCCATAGCCACACCCGAAAAGATAAGCTTGCCCACCTTGTTGCGGTATTTTGACAAGCCAGTCAACCTCTTCGTGGCAAACATGAATACCGATAGGACCAGAAATGCAATAATGCCCCGCCACAAGGCTATCTCAGCTGAGGAAAGGGGAATATTTCTGACGAAAACACCGATGGTGCCAAAGGCGACCATCGCGGTAATGATCTGTATCCGTGCAATAAGATGGGTTCGTTCTGTATGTTCAAGCATTTGGCTAGAGGATATACGGAATAATGAAAACTGAGAAGAGCTACCCGCCATCTTGGTTGTTCATTGCCTTTATCCCTTGCACTGAGTATCTTGTACAGAGAGGCTAAAGATGCATAGAGAACAGGACATCGCCACCATGCTTTCAGATATTGCTACTGAGATATCGCAGACGTGCTCCACAAGAAACAGTGTGTTGAATGTCTATATGGGTACGGGTCTTCCCCAGTTGCAACTGGATCTGTTCAAACCCATCCTCTTGGAAAACTATGCATATTTTTGCTCACATCTCAACGATGAGAACCTCCTCAACCTGTCACAGCTGGAGATGGAAGATATCGCATCCAGTCTGGAACTGCAGGGTAAAGCGTTCCAACAAGCTAGGGCCCAGGAATATGCTGGGGCAAAAGACGCTGCCGATCTTTACGCAAAATACTGCATGTTCATAATCCGCAATAAGGCCAATGCCACCAGTGGCGATACCCTAGAGGAGTTCGATCATAAAAAACTTTCAAGCAATACACTTCTTACCCTCCAGCTCAGTGCACAAAGGATGAGGGAAGCGGCCGAAGCTGTTTGAATAACCATATGCAATACAAATAATTGCTACCAAATATAAAAATAGTCTCTTTTTTCCCCATTTTTACCCTCCATGTTATTGACTCATAGGAGGAAATACCCAATTATAGGGCTACATTTCAAAGCTTGGGAGGAGATGCACAATGTTCATGCAAATCAACAAATACACCCTTCTCCTCTCTAAACCAGCCTAACCAAAGTTGTGCCGTGCCTTGTCT
>CAYMRN010000188.1:0-4233 GCA_964392855.1 uncultured Sphaerochaeta sp. | reverse complement strand
CATATGCACCAGCTATGACAACGGGCAGCTCATTGTAACAAAGGACGTTACGGATCTGGTCTGTTGCTTTAAGGGCAAGGAAGATAGAAAAAGCATTCACGACAGGACGATATCCTGCGGTAGCGAGGCCAGCAGCTACACCAACAAGGTTGGCTTCTGCAACACCCACATTATAAAAACGATCGGGAAAAGCTTTCCCAAAAATTCCTGATTTAGTACTGGATGACACATCGGCATCAAGCACCACCAGCTTAGCATTAGTTTTTCCGAGTTCGGCGAGCTTAGCACCGAAGGCATCTCTCATGGCAACGCTCATAGTACAGCCTCCTTATTCTTCAGGTCAGCCACTAATTCGGGTCTGCCGGAAGCATAACTTTTTTCGTCGATAGGAGCACCATGCCAGGCACATTTGCCTTCCATGAAAGAAACTCCCTTTCCTTTGACAGTGTTATAGATAACCAACTTCGGCCATACATCATCACTATCCATCCAGTCAAATGATTCAAGAACTTCCTGAGTGTCATTACCATCGTACTTTTTGGGAGCTACGTTCCAACCAAAAGCCTTGAACTTATCTGACAGGGGATCCAGAGGCATGACATCCTCACACATTCCATCAAGCTGCACTTTGTTGTAGTCGATCATGTAGACTAGGCGAGCTGGCTTGTATTTTGCTGCCAACATAACAGCTTCCCAAGTCTGCCCTTCGTTCAGACAACCCTCTCCACTCAAGACGTAGGTCCAGCTCTTTGTACCAGACATTTGGGCAGCCAGGCTCATACCCACTCCGATGGAAAGGCCATGACCCAAAGCACCTGTAGACATGTCGACTCCAGGAGTCTTCGTCATGCTAGGGTGACCCTGAAGATGAGACCCAAGGGTTCTGAATCCAGGAAGATCCTCAGTCGGAAAAAAACCTCTATTTGCAAGAATAGTGTAGAGATTCATAGAGGCGTGTCCCTTGGAAAGGATAAATCGGTCGCGATCTTCCTTACGGGGATTAGCGGGATCGATGTTCATTCGGTTAAAATAAAGAGCTGTGGTCAGCTCGGCAGCCGAAGAGGCCCCGCCCCAGTGCCCTGTCTGTCGTTCATGTAACACATCAAACATTGTGAGCCTGAAAGCAGCTGACAGTGCAGCAAGCTCTTTGGCTGACATTGGTGTGTCGCGCTTTTTTGAAAGTATAGATGTCAATTTAGCGTCCAAATCGTACTCCTTTTATGGGAAACCCAAAGGTTCCCTAAGTGATTATATTGTATACTGTACACAATTACAGCTTATTTTACAATACCTGTACCTACTATCGATACAAATTTTCTGAGGAAAAAACCCTATCCCTTGCGAACAACGCTCAGGACAATACTCAACCATCGCTAGGCATGAACGAGAAGAAAGACCTCTTACAAGCAGACAATCTCATCAGAAAAAGGATTGTCGCCCAGGCTCTCCCAAGTTCTTTTCTCTCCATTGATCAGATGAGCCTCCATAGCTGCCGAAGCTTTTTCCGGTTCACGGTTCTTGATGTGCTCAAGAACCGCCAGGTGCTCTTCAGCAGTCTTCTCAATATACCATCGAGGAAAGGATTTTGAATATCCCCAAGCCCGAATCAACCAGCACTGCTCTTCTATGGTCCCAAGCATGGAGTTGAGCCGCTTGTTATTCGATCCCTCAAGGATTTTTTTATGGAACAGCTTATCGACTCTGGTCAATTCAGTATGATCGTCTATACAGCGGGATATGCTGGATTCGGAAAAAATGTCAAACAGCGCATCAATCTCAGAAGATTTCATATTTTCAGCCGCCAATGAGGCTGAAAGCATCTCCAGCGATCTCCTGATCCGAAAGATATCTTCTATCTCCTGCACATCAGGATCAAACACCGAGTAGCTTTTTCTGTCATAGACTACAAGGCCTTCTGCGACCAAACCCTTCAAACCCTCTCTGACGGGGGTCATACTCACCTCAAGTTCCTGGGCTAGGGTCTCGACAAGCAGCCGCTCCCCACGACCATATTCAAGGGAAAAAATCCTCTTTCGTATGATATTCATTGCCCCGTCACAAAGGTATCGTCGTTTCAACACTGTAGACATAGTATCTTCATTCATCAGAGCACACCGCCATTTACACAATTCATATTCACCGCATCCGTTGATGATGGCAAATAGGCATCATGCCCACTCCTCAGGAAAACCTGGAGAGTGGGCATTACAATACTCAAAGACTCACATTGAACAAGTCGCTAGCGACTTCAAGAATCCGTTTCTCAATCTGTGCATCCATCTCATTCTGGAAGTCTGCAGGGAGTGCATAGAACTTGTCACGATATATGTACTTGCCCTCTGCATCACGCGCACCGACTGTAGCATAGCAGAACTCCTGGAAGAAGAGATGCTTTGCAGAAGGGGTCTGCTCGTTTGACCACTTGAGCTGGTTGAGGGAGTAAATCGCAAAGGGAACCCCATCTTTGGCCAACTGTTGCGTATGCTTGTAGGTATCTTCCCACCAGAAGCGGAAAAACTCAGGATTGACCTTCTCTATCACCTCACCATAGAGGGACTGCAAGGAAGGGGAGATCTTGAAGTGTATATTCCCTTGTGTCGCCCTTTTGAAAATTCCCCTTGTCTCACGACTGAGGTCATCACCAGAGTGACAGTCAAGCATCATATTCTTCTCAGAGACAATCTTGTGGAGTATGGAAACACGCTCCTCAAGCATCTTCTTGCCATCAGCACCACGGTAATCAACACCCTTCTCAACACCAAAGTTTGGTGCGATATGGGAAATGGGAAGGCCACGACGCTCGATCTCATCCACAAGGAACAAAAGCTCCTCATACGTTGTGATGGTGTCGAAAGTCTTCACATGGGGAGGATTCTCATCAATGCTCAGCTCCATATCATAGGCCTCACCCTTCTTGATGTTGTCGATATATCCGTAGAGTTTCTCGATTGCATCAAGGGCATGCCAATACTTGCCAACCAAGCGACCGATCTGGGCCTCGTCCAAAGAGACGAACTTTTTCCCGAGGGTCTTTCGCTTCTTATGGTACCAGAGCACATCAGAACGAAGGGCAGCATTGGGAATGCAGGTCTCCAGGTAGTCAGTCGAGTCCTTGGCAGAGAACTTGAACATTGCAGAGTAGTCAAGGATATCAGAGACGTCCAAGGTGTAGAAAGAGTAATAGCGGGATGCGTCAATGAACTTCTTTGTCCGTTCGATCCCCTCTGAACCTCTCTTTACCTGGAGGTGGTCAGCATCAGCACCATAGCGTAGCAGCTCAGGGTACTTGATGGCCTTGAGCACCCCTTCGGTCCAAAGACCTTCAAAGGTGCTTCCGGTGTGCCCTTCCTTCACAGGGCCAAAGCTAAACAGGTGGTTGGTCCTTGAAGGGGTCCCTGAGGTCAGGGTCTCCAGAAGGTGCAGCTCCCGCACTGAGTTCTGGATGCAGTTTGCAGAAAAGTCACCCTTGTACATTGCATTCATGATGCCAGGCCATAGGGTACTGGATTGTCTGACACCAATACCCAGACGGGGAACAGCGCCCAAGGCGCGTGGTCCCTTTCTGGTATGGACATACCTGGTGTAGGCATGGATGTTCCTATCAGTTGACGGATACACCACGACACTTTTGCCTTCAGGACCTGAGGTATTGTACAGCTTATCCTGAAAAACCTCAGGGGAGGCTGACCCGATCATCAGGAAAGCGGTCTGCCCGTCGGCAAACTCCAACAAGCCATACACGACGCCCTCATGGACAGCGATGCTGGGGGTGTGACAGAGAGTTTTCTCAAACTTAGGGTGATCTCCCCCTTCAGGCCGTGTGGCCTGCTCCAGGACCTCCGCATAAAAGGATTCAGGAAGCTTTGCACAAAACTTTGCAACAGCCTCTGCATCCCAAGTCCCCGTATTGAGGACCGATGGGTTGGTGATAGGATCTATCTCTAATTTACCAAACTTGTAGGTTGCCATACTATTCTCCTTATTTCAAAAAACCAATGAGTTCTTTGGTGCTCTGATATGATCCGACAAACTGTGCCTGGGTGGCAGCAATCGGTCCCCACGTGACAACGGCTTCAGGAGTACTGTCATGCAGGCTCAACTTCTGCTGGGGAGCAAGCTTGGCATCATCACCTTCAACCCACCATGACTGGCGGAAAATCTCACTCTTGGCATTGGCGTTCCTGACCTCTGCATCGACGGGTCTCTTCACCGCATCAAAGTCATAGTCGCGCT
>CAYMRN010000187.1:0-4237 GCA_964392855.1 uncultured Sphaerochaeta sp. | reverse complement strand
CCGGTACCCAGAAAATGGTTGATACCGCAGGGCGTATCGAACGCTTTAAGAAAAGGTACAGTTTGGAAAAATAAGCTACGCGATCAACAAGAAACCACCAGAAATGGTGGTTTTTTGTCGCTTGGGGCTTTTTTGTGATAGACTGTCCATGCTTACCTGCTTTTTCCCATGATTGTACTAGGAGAAAAGTCCCAAAGGGGCAATTGGCGTTTTTTAGTTGCAATCTATTGGTAAGTATCTTAAAATTATGCATAAAAGCTAGGTTGGGGCATGGAAAACATACTGAATCATCATAAAAAAGAGTACGAGGAATCACCTCTTGTGATTGTAGAGGTGCCGGGTACCTGTACTCTTTTGGGCAGTTATGCAGATGCCTGCAAAGGGTGGTCGATTTTGGGTACCGATGCCGCTACCCTGTTTGTAGGCATCTCTCAACGCGATGACCAGTTGGTCCGCTTGGCAAATGCAACGCTCAATGACCGCAAGCGATTCTCCTTAAGCAACATAAAGTTCCGCAAAGAGGACAGGTGGGGAAATTACATCAAAGGGGTTATCGGCATCCTTGCAAATGAAGGGGTCGAATTCCCTGGCATGAATGTGACCGTTGAAGGGCCTCTGCTCTTCAGCGACAACCAGATGATCAGTTCAGCCATCGCACTGGGTGTCTGTATGGCGCTCAACTCGTTGCTGGACCTTCAGATGAGCTTCTCTTCCATGATTCGGGTCATCTATCAGGCCAACACTAGCTTCAACAATGAGTTGTGCAAGATCAGTGACCTTTTGACTATGTTCAATGGGCAGCATGGCAAGGTGCTTTTCTTTGACCTGCAGCATCTGACCTTCCAGGAGCTGGACTTCCCTTTTACTGAAAAGAGCGAGGAGTATGTAGCGCTGATCGTCGACAGTAAGATATCACCCAATGCAATGCGCGAGGAGATCGCCGCCAAGCGCAGGGCAATAGAAGTCGCTTTCACCAAGCTCAAGGACTTGAAGTCTGGCGGATTTATCAGGGATTTCCCTGAGGGGGATCTTTCAGCCCGTATTGTCCCTCTTGATGAAGAGGCAAGGCATATCTGTGAATATATCCTGATGGAATCCAGACTTACCTTTGATGCAGCATCCATGCTCAACACTAAGGATGCTGTGATGTTCGGGAAGACTATGGTGAAGATCCAGTCAGGGTTGCGTGACCTGCTTGAGGTCTCTTGCCCTGAAGTCGATTGGCTTACCAAGCGATCTTCCGAGACCAACGGCAGCCTTGGAGCTGTGCTCGTAACCAATGGCTTCAGTGGAAATGTCATGGTCCTCTTGAGTAAACAAGCGCTTCCAAGTTATATTAGCCGTCTAGAGGAGTATGAGCACATTTTCGGTTTTCATCCCCGCTGGTACATCTATGAGGGTGGCGGTTCGGCTAAGGTTGTGTTCCAAGAGCATACATGAGAATTTTGCTTACAAATGATGACGGATATCAGAGCAAGGGCATCACTGTCCTTGAGAAGGCCCTTGTCCAGGCGGGACACGAGGTCTGGGTTTGTGCGCCGTCACATGAGCGAAGCGCCAGCAGTCATGCCATGACCCTCCGTGGTGATATCACCATTACCGAATATGCCCCCATGCACTATCATTGTAGCGGTACCCCTGCTGATTGCATGCTCTATGCCCGTAAGGGGAATATTTTCTCCTCAGATCCTGACCTTGTCATCAGCGGCATCAACCATGGCTACAACATCTCAACAGATATCCTCTACTCCGGCACAGTAGGCGCTGCGCGTGAAGCAGTCCTTACCGGTATGAAGGCCATTGCCTTGAGCTGTACCCGTGATGAGGACGGGCACTTTGCCTTTGAGAAGGCGGCCACGTTCATGGTCGATCATCTTCATGAGCTCTATCCGCTTTGCAGCAGTGAGTGCATCCTTAACATCAATGTCCCCTCCAAGGGCAATGGAAAGTGGAAACCTGCGGTCATGAGCTACCTTGACTACAAGGATGCGGTGACAATGAAAGAGGAAGAAAACCAAAAAGTATATGAAGACTCTTCCATAACACTTGGGAACTCTGTCGTTTTCTCCCTCAAGGGAGGAACTCCCCCCGTACAGAAATGCGATACGCTGGAGACGGACTTCCAGGCTGTCTCTGCTGGCTATGTCAGCATAACCGCACTTTCCATCCTCCCACCCATCCAGCAGGATGTCCAGAGCCAGCTCGCACTGCTCTCTGAAGGGGCTTGTCATGTGTAGCACGCGCAACACCTCTTGGGAGAGCAAATGCAACAGGTGTGGGCTCTGCTGCCATGAGAAGGCGATGTATGGTCGCATGCTGGTCATTGACCTGGACTCCTGGTGCGAATTCTTTGACCCGGAGACAAAGCGATGCACCATCTATGCCGAACGCTTTACCCAGAGCAAACGTTGCAAGAAAATGACGTACCTACGGGCAATGTTCGCATCCTACATCCCTGATAGCTGTGCATATGCAAAATGGGCCAAGGCCAACCATATTCGGTTTGCACCCCACAAAATGCTTAGGTTCATCCATAGCAAGACCTGTCCCTCTGATGATTCTGACAAAGCGTTGCACGCTGCTTTCTAAGCTGTGTGCCTTGACCATGTAAGATTTTTGTCACTACCTTATCAGAGAGGATTACTATATGGAACAACAGATAATATATCTGGATAACAATGCGACTACGCCAATGGCGCAAGAGGTCATTGATGCTATCACAGAAGCAAATATGCTCTTTGGCAATGCCTCCAGCATGCACGGCTTTGGCCGTGAAGCGGCCTTTGTCATTGAACGGTCGAGAGAGAAGATTGCATCCCTGATCGAATGCGACCCGAATGAGGTTGTGTTTACCAGTGGTGCAAGCGAAGCAAACAATACCGTCCTTAACATTTTTCGTGATGCCATAGATCTTGGATCCAAGAAAAACCGTATCGTCACCACTGTCATTGAGCACCCTTCTATCATAGAGACAGTAAAGTTTCTCAAGAAGAGGGGGTACCTCATTGACGAGGTCCCTGTCGACAAGACCGGGCGCGTGGAGCTTGAGACCCTCGCTACCTATCTTGATGATGATGTCGCCCTGGTCTCTGTCATGACGGGAAACAACGAGATCGGGACCATCCAACCAATTGCAGAGATTGCCAAGATGGCGCACGCTGTCGGGGCTTACATGCATACCGATGCGACCCAGGCGATCGGCAAGATCCCTGTGCGCATGAAAACATGGGATGTGGATTACATGAGCATATCAGGGCATAAGTTCTATGGTCCGAAAGGAATCGGTGTCCTTGCAGCAAAGAAGAAGGTCCCCTTTGAGGCTTTTGTCCATGGGGGTCACCAGGAGGGCGGCAAGCGTGCCGGAACATACAACACCCCTTCTATAGTGGGTATCGGCGTTGCGGCAGAACTGGCCAGGCGGAACTTGGAGACGGAGAGCGTAAGGCTTTGGCATCTTCGGGAGATGCTTCGCAAGGGTATAGAGGAAAAGATTCCCAACGTCTTGGTGAATGGAAACCAAGAGCACTGCCTTCCTGGCACCTTGGATGTCTCATTCCCCAGTGCAGAAGGGGAGTCCATCCTGCTCTATCTCGATATGGAAGGAATTATGGTCTCTACCGGAAGTGCCTGTGCAAGTGGGTCCCTTGAACCCAGTTATGTGCTGCTGGCATCCGGAGTGGATATAGAATTGGCGCATGGATCGATCAGATTCAGTTTTGGCCGGTACAACACCGAGGAAGAGGTTCTCTATGTTTTGGAGAAGCTCCCACCAATTATCAAGCGCCTAAGAGGAATGTCAACACGATGAGTACAAATTTTATGAGCCAGTGGGTTTACTCCCCTGTAGTCAAAGATCATTTTATGAACCCCAGAAACACCTGGGTCGAAGACGAGAATTTTGAGGCTGACGGTGTCGGCGAAGTCGGGTCCCTGGCCTGTGGAGACCAGATGAGGATCGCCATTCAAGTAAAGGATGATGTGATAGCAGATCTCCGTTGGCTTACCTATGGGTGTGCATCGGCAATTGCCAGCACTTCAATGATGAGCGAGATGGTCATAGGGATGGGGCTTGAAGAAGCATACCACCTCTCTCCCTCAGCGATCACAGAGGCCCTAGGAGGGCTCCCCGATCACAAGTTCCACTGCTCCGTCCTTGGAGACAAGGGATTGCGTGCTGCCATTGACGACTATCTGGTAAAGCAGAATCGTGACAATCCGTACAAGAAAAAGATAGCCA
>CAYMRN010000186.1:0-4243 GCA_964392855.1 uncultured Sphaerochaeta sp. | reverse complement strand
TCTGGATAGAGCCGTATGTGGTCTACCGCTTTGGCTTTGACAAAAGGGTGGGAACATATTTTTTTCAGTATGCGCTCTACACAGGGGTGACCCTCCTTGCAGGATTTGTAACGTCCACTATCCTCTCCTTGGTCACCATACCCTCCACGGTTTTCCGCTTTGCTGTTTCATTTCTCGCTGTGATCATCACCCCAAACCTGGTGTATCTGCTCTTGTTCCACCGCTTGCCCCTATTCAAGGAGGTCCTTGGCATCATGAGACGTCTGGCCAGACGAGAGCGTTCCTAAGTAAAACAAGCTTTGTAGCCTCTTCTTGAAGAGATATGGGGTGATCTTCCTCTTTGTCTATGTGAACAGGCACTTACCCTCCATTGGTATTGCAATGCTACTTTCTATCCTCTTCCTCAGCTGTACGGCTGACCCTCTCTCGATGAGGGCGGTGGAGGTGAGCCTCCCTGAGAGGCACCGCTGGGAGGAGATGCAGAACCGGAGCCTTTGGTACACCCTCGTCTGGACAGAGAGAGGGGAGCTCAAAAGACGACATCTCAAGGCAGGGGAGAAACGAACAACCCTATGGGTACGCCGAGGGGAGACCGTGGTCTTCTGTGCCTACCCTTTGGGGGTATTCTCTCCTGCAGGGGGGGCTGTTACGCCACTCGACGGGGCACTTGTCCTTCTGACCGAACAGGAGGGAGTGCTCTGTCGTCTCTTGCAGGAGAGCACCCGCTTCAACCCTGATGCCCTGGGATCCTTGGCATATCCTCATCTTCTTCAGGAGGTACGCGCCAAGACTGATGACTTCACCCTTCTCGATGGCAACCGCCTGCAGAAGGACCTGGTCAATGGGGAGCTCACCTGCTCATCCATCAAAGTGGCAGAGCCCCTGCATGTGGTGGTAAACACCATCCCCCAAGGGTACTGGGTTGGGGAAGGAGCCCTCGATCCCTCTTTTTGGAGCTATTGGGGTGATGAAGGCGTATCCCTTGCCTTAGGAGAGGGCTTGCACTGTTTCTGGAATAGGGAGGATGCCCTGCTACTCAGGGTTTTTGTTGACCTTAGGGAAGAAGCCTGTTTTATCTCCTTGCAAAAAGGGCCTTTGTGGTAGAGTGTTCTCTTTCTTTTTATCCGGTAAAAATGTACAGTCAGAGCATGGAATCACTGCGTGAACTGTATAGGATAGGGTATGGTCCCTCAAGTAGCCACACCATGGGCCCTCGCTTTGCAACGGAGCATTTTCTTGGACTTTGTCCCTCTGCCGAGAGGTATGAGGCAAATCTTTACGGTAGCCTTGCTGCAACAGGAAAGGGTCACCTTACCGACAAGGCCATCCGAGAAATTTTCGCCCAACGAGAAAAAGAGGTGGAGATCAGCTGGTATCCTGATGAGGAGAAGCCCTTCCATCCAAATGCGCTCTCCCTTGTCGGCTATGGCAGGCAAGGTGAGATCCTCGCCGACCAGACCTACTACAGTGTAGGCGGAGGGCGTGTAGTCATAGAAGGTGAGAGCGACGATGCGAAGAAGCGTGTCTACCCCAAGGAGTATGGGACCATGGCGAAAATTCTCGCCTACTGCTCAGAAGAGGGTCTGCAGCTTTGGGAGTTTGTCCTAGAGTGTGAAGGCAGTGATATCCTGGACTATATGAACGAGGTCTGGACTGTGATGTGCGAAGCGGTGGAGGCGGGCATCAGTGCAGAGGGCGTCTTACCCGGGGGCCTCAAGCTTGCCCGAAAAGCTAGCCAGTACAACGCTAAGGCTGGGGAATTCTCAGGACCTTTGGGCAATACTGCGATAGCCATCAGCTATGCCCTTGCCGTTTCAGAGGAAAATGCCGGGGGTGGGAAGATTGTAACGGCCCCTACCTGTGGAAGTTGTGGTGTGCTTCCGGGTGTCCTCTACTATCTTTCAAAGCACTATAAGCTTTCCAAGGTAAAGATTTTGCGTGCCCTGCTTACAGCAGGCCTGATCGGCAACCTGGTCAAGACCAACGGTTCGATCAGCGGAGCTGAGGTGGGTTGCCAGGGCGAGGTAGGTGTCGCCTGTGCAATGGCGAGTGGGGCTGCTACCCAACTGCTTGGGGGGACTATCCACCAGATAGAGTATGCCGCTGAGATGGGCCTGGAGCATCATTTGGGCCTTACCTGTGACCCCATGAGGGGTTTGGTCCAGATTCCCTGCATTGAGCGCAATGCCCTTGGGGCAATGCGTTCGATAGACCACTGCACGTATGCTCTGCTTGGTGATGGCAGGCATAAGGTATCGTTTGATAGCGTCGTAGAGGTCATGATGGAGACAGGACAGGCTCTTCCCTCCCTGTATCGAGAAACGTCAAAAGGTGGGCTGGCTAAAGTGTTGTTCTAAGATTGATTTGTACAACAAAAGTCTCTTTCTTAGACGAATCGTTCTCATCCTATTAAGAATATATGTTACTATACCAGTACTTGATTACAGCATAAGGGATAGTAGAATGTGTATAGTGGAACCAATGAGGAAGTACAACAAGATAATTACCCTGCTTGTGCTTTGTCTTTTCATGTTGGTTCCTCTCTATCCGGCAATTGTCATGAGAACATCAGAGACCGAGATGCATGTTGCCGTGACTGACAGGGTGGAGGAACGAACCAGCCTCCCTGCCTCCTCTTTGATACTTCCTCTCTGCTCCATAGTCATTACAGCCAAGCACCAGGGCAAAGGATATCTGAAAATCTTTCATACTCCGCTGACCAATGGGTTGGGAGAGGTCCCCTACACTCTCTACCTTGATGATCGCAGCTCAAGGTTTCCCGATGCCCTCTCCTATCAGTGTAGCCCTTCAATCCCCCTGACCATCCCTCTGGCAACCATCTCAGCCCTTTTGACCCGGCCCTTACCAGGGGCGCGATCATCGTATAGCAGTGAGGTCTTTGTATATCTTTTCTTTGATATGTAGCATCTCTATGCATGCAGCAAATCTGTTCCATTAGCACCCCTGTCCTAGGGATTGAGGAGGGTGTATGGAGAACTGGACTCTTTTCGTTGCAAAGAGGAAAACAGCGCAATTCAAGAAGACATGCACAAGGAGAGAGGAGGCCATGGCCTCCTCTTCCCTATGCAATCCTATTGCTACTTCTTCAATTCTGATTGTTTTCCAGTTTTCTCTTACTTCACAACCAGATTGACCAACTTATCAGGAACTACGATCTCCTTGATGATGGTCTTTCCCTCTATCCAGGTCTGTATCCTCTCGTCACCCTTTGCAAGGGAGAGCATCTCTTCCTTACTCAAGCCTTTAGACTGGAGGCTCTTGGAACGGACCTTGCCGTTTACCTGCATGATGATCTGGACCTCACTGTCTATGGTGAGCTTCTCATCATAGGTGGGCCAGCTTACATTTGCCAAGGAGGGCTCATGCCCTGCACGCTCCCAGAGTTCCTCAGCAATATGAGGCACATACGGTCCAAGCAGCTTGATCAAGGTCTCCCAGACAACCCTTGAGAGGTCTTTTGTCTTGTAGAGTTCGTTGACCAGTACCATCATCTGGCTAATTGCAGTGTTGAAGTTCAGCGAAGCGGTATCTTCGGTAACCTTCTTGATGGTCTTGTGCAGAAGTTTGAGCATCTCTTCGGAAGGCTCTTCATCGGTGATGGTCTTCTCCTGCAGGCGCCATACGCGGTCGATGAAGCGGTATACTCCGCTAAGGCCCGCTGTTGCCCAAGGCTTCGATACCTCAAGAGGTCCCATGAACATCTCATACATGCGCATCGAGTCTGCGCCAAATTCGGTGATGATATCATCGGGGTTGATGACGTTCTTCAGGCTTTTGGACATCTTGGCAACAACACGCTCTAGGCTCTCTCCTGTTGCTTTTTCAATGAAATGGTCAGGTTCTGTCTCTTCCACCATATCGGTGGCAACCAGACTCTTATCATTTCTCTGGTAGGCAAAGGAGGTTATCATCCCTTGGTTTACCAACCTTTGGAAGGGTTCCTTAGTGGAGACCAAGCCCAGGTCATAGAGTACCTGGTGCCAGAAGCGCGCATACAGCAGGTGCAAGACTGCGTGTTCGGCTCCCCCTACATAGAGGTCTACCGGCATCCAGTATTTTTCCTTCTCTTCTGAGACAAAGCGTTCGGTGTTGTTTGGGTCGATATAGCGCAGGTAGTACCAGCATGAGCCTGCCCACTGGGGCATGGTGTTGGTCTCCCTTTTTGCCTTTCCACCACACTTAGGGCAGGTGGTGTTCACCCACTCATCAATCTTGGCGAGGG
>CAYMRN010000185.1:0-4251 GCA_964392855.1 uncultured Sphaerochaeta sp. | reverse complement strand
CAGGACACCTGTGCGAGGGAGAAACTCCGAGTAAGCCTTCGCTGGGTCTCATAGCATCGTGGAGCTCGGTAACCGGCATCGAAGTGCGGTATGCCCAGAAAGCTGGAGTTGCTTCGGTTGTCCTGCCTGTTGCAGATATTCTGAGTGGCAAGGAGAAGACAGAGACCTATATAGGCCAGGCGCTGGAGGTTCTCCACAGGGGAAACGACCTGCTGGTCGTCTCATCAGGGGTATTGGACCCCTATTCCTATGACCTCTCAATCGCCGAGGGGAGACTCTTGGGCCTCTCCCCTGAAGAGGTTTCCCTGCAGACACGTGCACTGATGAGTGGGGTTGCCAAGGCCCTTGTCGAGGCGGTGGAAGTTGCAGGGGTGGTGGTCACCGGTGGCGATGCCGCCATGGCCCTTATGGAAGTCCTTTCAGCCCGGATGGCTGAGATCGTGGGTGAGGTCTCCTTGGGAATCCCTTTGAATAGGGTGGTTGGAGGTCCCCATGAGGGGATGAAGGTTGTTACCAAATCTGGTGGCTTTGGGCAAAGCGATGCAATACTCTTTGCCTTGCAGTATGTGAAAAACAGATGACAAAATGTAAAGAGGATATGCTATGGAACATTTCGGGATAACGGGAGGGGACCCCTGTGGTATTGGCCCGGAGATAACTCTGAAAGCGCTCAAAGCCCATCCAGAGTACCAGGACCAGGCAATCCTGTTTGGGCCTCTTTCAGTGCTGGAACACTATAACAAGGCTTTGGGATATGGTTTTTCATTCCACGTGATAGAGCAAGATGAGAAGCCTAGGGAACATGTGGTGAACGTCATTGACCCCGCCCCTTGTGATTTCTCAGAGATTAGGGTGGGAGAGGTAAGCGAGCTTGGCGGCAAGATTGCCTTCCTTAGCGTGAAGGCTGCCATTGATGCGGCTCTGGAAAAGAGAATAACGGCGGTGGTGACAGGTCCTTTGAACAAGGAGGCGTTGCATCTTGCAGGGTACGAGTATGCCGGGCATACGGAGATCTTTGCTGAGTTTGCCCATGGTCCTTCCTATGCAATGCTGCTGTGGAGTGACCACCTGAAGGTAATCCACGTCTCAACCCACGTTTCAATGAGGAGGGCATGTGACCTTTGCACCAAGGCCAGGGTTGAGGAGGTCATAGCCCTCGCACACAAGACCATGCGCAGGGTGGGGTATGAGAGGCCCCGGATAGCGGTGGCTGGGCTCAACCCCCATGCGGGGGAGAGTGGGATTTTTGGCGATGAGGAGATTCGTGAGATCATGCCTGCGATCGAGGCGAGCAGGGAAAAGGGAATGGATGTCTTCGGCCCCATTTCCCCTGATACGGTATTTCTCAAAGGGCTGGAGGGTTCCTATGACATTATCGTTGCCCAGTACCATGACCAGGGACATATCCCCTTGAAGCTGTTGGCATTTGACAGCGGGGTAAACATAACAGTTGGCCTTACCGTGACAAGGACCTCGGTGGACCATGGCACAGCCTTTGACATTGCAGGCAAGCTGGTTGCAAGTGAAGCTAGCCTCCTTAAGGCGATTGAAATCGCAAAGAGGCTGTAAGGAGAGTATTAGGAGAAGATGTTTGCACTCTTTCCCCAGTCATAGTCCCCCTCCTTGAGGGCCTCCCTGCTTGGCATGGGGTAGAAGAGGATGCCCTTGCCCCTGGCTATGTAGAAGCCGGTATCGACTATCTGGTAGGTGAATTTGGAGTCAAACGAGCGGTCGATAGTCTTGGTGATCTTAGTCTCATGGTTCTTCACCTCATCGATGCAGTCGATGAGGTGGTCAAGGTCCCGTTCGAACATGCTGCCGATGTTGCCGGTCTTCTCCTTTTCGTCAAAGTCGATACGCCTGACATCGTTGAAGATAATGGCCGGTACGGTGATTTTTTTCCCAGTGTCGTTGATGATGTAGTCAGCCAGGGCCTTTGGTTCCAGGGAGCTTACGATAAAGGGGTGGACCGGGCAGTGCTCCTTGTACAGGCCATAGCCGACCCAGTTGTCCGGCCTCCTATACGGCTGTTGGGAGAGGCCGAGGGTGCTTCCGTCCTTGGTGACAAGATACACTTTCTTGTACTGCTCAAGGGGGATGTGCTCGATGACACGATAGATCGATAGGTAAAGTGAGTGCTTCAAGGTCCCATCCGGGCGGGAAACGCACTTCTTCTTTGCATAGTCCCAATCAAAGTACTCTCCAAAGCCCCCCTCGATCTCAGCAAACATCAGCCTTTCTGCAGAACCTTTCTTCGATCCCCTTGCCATATAGGATCCGAACATCTTCGGTTCGAGCTGGGAGGCTATCATCGCCTCAATGGGATGGAAAACTACATAATAGAACAACATAAGCTTCTCCTCGCTACTTCATTAGCAGTGAAAACAGGTTGTATTTGCTAAAGATCGATACGGATATCACCGAGACGATCGCCATAATCTTTATGAGGATATCAAGTGAAGGGCCCACGGTATCCTTCAGGGGGTCACCTACCGTATCGCCCACTACAGCAGCCTTATGGGCATTGGAGCCCTTCCCGCCGTAATGGCCATCCTCCACATACTTCTTGCCATTGTCCCAAGCCCCTCCTGCATTGGCTGTGTAGAGGGCCAGCATGACAGAGGAGAGCGTGGTGCCAATGAGCAGTCCTCCGACAAACTCCGCACCAAAGAGGAACCCGCACACAAGAGGGGTCACCACTGAGATGAGGGCCGGGACCCTCATCTCAGATAGGGCACCTGCACTGCTTATGCTTATGCACGTCTTGTAGTCGGGAAGTGAGGTGCCCAGGATTATCCCCGGGTCTGCCTTGAACTGGCGCCTGACCTCCTGTACCATCTTTCTCGCGGCGTTTGCCACCGCCTCGATCAAGAGGCCGCTGAAGAGATACGGAATAGCGGATCCTATCAGCGCCCCTACAAGGGTGAGTGGATTGACCATGTTGAGCATCATGGCCGAGCCATGGACAACAGTTTCCCCTGCCTGGGCATAGAGGTAGGAGGAGAACAGCGAAAGTGCTGCAAGAGTGGCCGACCCTATGGCAAAGCCTTTTCCTATGGCTGCTGTGGTGTTGCCCACTGCATCAAGCTTGTCGGTTATGCCACGGACATCGGGGTGCAGTTTGGCCATTTCGCTGATGCCTCCTGCATTGTCGGCAATGGGGCCAAAGGTATCAACGGAGACTGTCACCGTGACAAAGCTGAGCATGCCGATGGCTGCCATCGCGACTCCGTACAGCCCTGCAAGCAGGTTCGCTGCTATGATTGCCAACCCCAGCACAAGCACCGGAGCTATGACAGAGACCATCCCTACACTCATGCCTTCGGTGATGGTGAGGGCAGCTCCTTCCTGGGAGCTGGCTGCAATCCTTTGTGTCGGCTTGTAATCATAGCTGGTGTAGTATTCGGCTATCCTTCCGATGAGGATGCCGCTAGCAATGCCTAGAGTCGCACAACCCCAAGGAGAGAGTGCTCCTAGGGTAAAATGGATGGATGAGAGGTCCTCGGCCCTGAACACCAGAAAGGAGACAATGCCGGATGAGAGTACCGTCAGGCTGGCTCCCATAAAGGTTGCTGCATTGAGCTCCTTGTGGGGATTGGGAGAGACCTTCTTCACCAAAAGGAAAAGGATGCCCACCATTGAGGAGATGATGCCAACCGCTGCGATAAGCAGGGGGGCATAGATGAGCTTTGCTACCAGGGACGTGGGTATGTCTCCGTTGGAGAAGTAGATGTATGCTGCCAATATCATGGCCGAGACAAGGGCTCCCACATAACTTTCCAAGAGGTCCGACCCTAGCCCTGCCACATCTCCGACATTGTCGCCAACGTTGTCGGCAATGGTTGCAGGGTTTCTTGGGTCGTCTTCAGGGATGCCGGCTTCAGTCTTTCCCACCAGGTCAGCACCCATGTCTGCAGCTTTGGTATAGATTCCTCCTCCCACACGGTTGAACATCGCGATGATGGAACATCCGAGAGCATAGGCGCTTACGGTCATGGTAAAGGGTATGTCGGAAATGCCCAGCCAGTTGGTGTGGAAGTTTAGGTTCTTTGGGTCTGCCTGCTGGAAAATCACGCCAAACAGCAGATAGACGACGGCAAGCCCGAGCAGGGCAAAGCCCCCTACACAAAGACCCATCACCGACCCGCCACGGAACGCGACGCGCAGCGTTTGCCCCAAGCTTTTCGTGAGGCGAGCCTCATTGGAGACCCGTACGTTGCTGATAGTAGCAATATTCATCCCGATCCAACC
>CAYMRN010000184.1:0-4253 GCA_964392855.1 uncultured Sphaerochaeta sp. | reverse complement strand
GAGGGGTTGGGCGCAACAGGAGCTTGGCAAAGAAAGGGACAAAGACCACTGCAACCAGGAACGATCCTGCCAAAGCGAGGATCAGGGTGAGGGCGATATCCTTGAAAATCATGCCGATGATCCCGCTAAGCATGGATATGGGGATGAAGACAACCATGGTGGTCAGCGTCGAGGCAAGAATAGGGGAACCCACCTCATCACTTGCCCTATCGATGCTCTGGGTGACGGAATAGTCCCCTGTCCTGTAGTACCGGTATATCTGCTCCAGCATGACTATCGAGCCGTCCACCACCATGCCCAAGGCAGCGACCAACCCGGAAAGGCTCATCAGGTTGACGGTGATGCCCATCACACGCATGCCGATAAAGGCAAAAAGCATGGACAGTGGTATGGAAAACCCTATGATAAGTGTCGACCTGGTATCACCTAGGAAGAGGACAATGACCAGGATGGCCATGATGATGCCGGCCAACCCACTTCGGAGGACTGTGTAGAGCGATGCCATGGTAGTCCTGCTGTCGTCCCCTATGATGGAGAAGCTGAGCGCTCCTCCGCTCTCCCTCTCCACATCCTTGAGCAACGCCCTTATGGCCTTGTTGATCTTTACAATATTCCCATCGGTCCGTTTGGTCACATTAGCAACCAAAAGCGGCTCATTGTTGCTCTCCACTGCATAGTCCTCTTTAGGATATTGCAAGGAGACCGTGGCGACATCTTCCAGCCTTATAGGGGTCCCTTGGGCCGTAAAACCTACGGTGACGCTTTTCAAGTCTTCCAAGGAGTTGAAGGATCCCCCATATCTGAGGTCGAGAGTCTTCCCCCGGTACTCTGCCGAGCCTAGGGGCATGCGGCTGTTTGCATACCCTATAAGGGCAAAGACCTGATTAACGCTGATCTCTTTTGCAGCGAGGTCATCTAAGCGGAGCTGGACAAAGGCTTCAAGCTCTTGCCCTCCATGTATCTGCACCTCTGCCACACCCTTGATCTGGTTGATGGAAGGAAGAAGCTCGTCCTGCACATAGGAGGTGACCCTTCCCAGGTCCTTACCGCCGGAGATGGAGAAGGTAAGGACGGGAAGCATGCTGGCCCCCCCTACCATGGCGATGGGTTCCCCTTCCAGGTTCTTGGGAAGATCTGCTAGCAAGGTGGCTATCCGATAGCGCACTTCCTCCAGTTGGTCATAAGGATCACTGCCATCCTGGTAGTAGATGGTGATCATGCTCATTGAGTTGCTGGAGACGGAGTCCATGCTCTTGTAGTTGGGCAGGGTCACAAACTCATCCTCAAGGATGTTGGTGACCTCTTCCTCCACATCCTCGGCCCCGGCCCCTGGATAGATGGAGAGTACCAGGACGGAGGGCAAATTGATGTCGCTCATGAACTCGATGTTCTGCCCGGTAAAGCTATAGAGGCCAAAGGCCAAAAGCACGATGAGCAGCATCCCGATGATGACAGGATGGCGTATGGCTTGCCTTGATACCTTCACAGACTCTCTCCTGCAAGGCGAACCTCTTGGTTGTCAAATACGGTATGCTGGCCATCGACCACAAAGTAGCTATCCTGATAGTCTCTGGGAACCTTGAAGAACTCATCGTCCTCCAGGGTAATCGGGACCCTTACATATTCTACCCGACCCTCTTTCGGATGGTACAGATACCACGAACCATCACTTTTGCGAACCGACTGGCTCATGCGGTAGGCTTCATCCTCCGCTTCATAGGTAATGTTGACATCGACAGCCATCCCTGGACGCACAAGTTCCTCTCCATTTTCCAGAAGGGCCTCTATGGTAAAGGTCTTTGATTCGCTTTGGACAAAGGGGTCGATGTGCAACAGCGTAGCCGCAACAGGGGAGGTCCACCTGGGGCTGGTTACCTCTATGCGCAGGTCTTCTATGTTGTTCCAAAACCTTTCATAGTAGGAATCAGGGACCTCTATCCTTACCACAAGGGAGGATAGGTCCGCCATGACAGCTAGAGGCTGCTGGCCTCCGGCAAGGCTGCCCACTGAGCTGTTTTTCATCAGGATCGTCCCTGTCACAGGGGCTTCGACACTGGCATAGCCGAGTTGCAGCTTGGCAAGGTCATACTGTGCCTTGGCAGCATCGCGTTGAGCCTTGGCTTGGTCGTAATTCTGTGAGGTGGTCGCATTGTTCTGATACAGGGACTCGATCCTGGTAAAGGTGCTTTCACTGGCTAGGTAGGCAGCCTCTGCCTGCTTTGCCTGTTCCAGATAAGGTCTGCTGTCAATGGTAGCCAATACCTCCCCTTTCGTTACAACCTGCCCCACTTCAACAGGAAAGGACTCTACACTCCCCCCTACCAGCGCTATGACAGGTATCATGTCTTTGGCCTGGACATAGGAGGGAAAGACCCCTCGCTTGGAGACTCTTCCCTTCTGGGGCTTTTCGACAACAACCAGAGGCTTTGGAGGAGAGTAGACAATCGTATCCTGATTGCTGAGGAACACATCCACAGCTATCAGGATAAGGACAATGACCGCTGCCAAAACGGCATACCTAGCAATGAGAGGCAATATGCTTCTAGAACTTTTTTTCATTTGTTTAACACCTTACACGTGTCTAAACCTACTGATAAAAAATTAGAAGGTCAAGGAATATCTATCGTGGTACGTCAGCTATAAACAAGGTACCTTCAACTTCGAGATGGTACTCCTTCAGTGATGCTGCCACGACAAAGCACTCGCCTTTGGCTATTGGGACCGTATCACCTCCATTGCTGAAGGTTGCCTTCCCTTCGGTACAAAACAGAAGCTCAATGCTTTTCCTATCATCGATGCTGTAGGAACCTGACGGACAGACCATGAGGTGGAACTCCTCTGTAGGGGTAAGCAGGTGAATTCTACCGGACTTGCCTACCACGGTCAGCACACGCTCCACCTCTTTTCCCTTGACGTGCATGATCTTCAATAGCTCATGCACGTCAATCTTCTTGTTGGTAAGGCCTCCACGCACGACATTGTCCGAGGAGCTCATCAGCTCGATGGCATTGCCCATTACATAGGCGTGCAGTGTCCTAGGCTCAAGGTAGAGGGCCTCACCCTCCTTGAGGTGTTTGACGTTAAGCAAAAAGGGACTGAAGAGACCGGGGTCCTCCGGATAAAGCTCGTAGGCAGTAAGGGCAATGCCCTTGCTTTCCAAAAACAGGCCATCAGCAGAGGAGAAGGGAAGATCCTCCCTATCACGTAAGGAGGTGATGTACTCTTCTATCAAGGGGAGCAGATCCTCTTTCTCCAGGGTGTAGAGGGTCTTGAAAAGGAGGGCGAGCTGCCCATCAGGAAGATCGGAAGCCTCATCAAGGTCGGAGAAATGCTTGGCATATCCGACGGGTATGAGTGACTTCAGCATGGGAAGGATCTTTTCCAGGGGCCGAAAAGCACACATTGCCGTAAGGGGTGTCAGAGCATATATGAGCTCGGCCTTCCTGCTGGGATCCTTATAGTTCCAGAGCTCCTTGGGGAAACGGGTGCGGAAGGTGTTTTCGCTCTCCCACCCTTCCCTTGCCTGGAACTCTGAAGGGTGACACTGGATGGAGAGCGGGCGGTCGATGGCAAGGACCTTGAGCAACAGCGGCAGGTCTGGCCCAAACCAGTCCAGATGGTCCTGCCCATACCAGTGCAGGGGGTCCGAGAGAAGAAGGTCTGAAAGATTCTGGCCTGTCCCGTCTACAAGAGATTCCCCACTTGGATGGATGCCCATCCAAAGCTCTGCCTTAGGTTTGCCATCAGGCTTCTGGCCAAGAAGTGTTGGGATAAAGGACGTATTGCCCCAATCGTACTCTTTCACTTGCGCCTTGATCTTGACAATATTCATACAAGCCTCCAAGTAAGAGTATACGATTCTTCGCTTTGTATAGCAAATAGAAAAGACCCTCCAGCAGGAGGGCCACAGATAGGAACAGAGCGATCAGTTATTTTCCGTACAAGCGGGGAAGTATCGTCATGGAAACAGCAAATGCTGCACGGGCTGCGATCCAGGCAACAAGTACGTTGAGAAACAAGCCACCGAAGACAAACCCGATCAAGGCACAGACCGCTATGGTAACCGCATACGGCATCTGGGTTGCAACGTGCTCAAGGTGAGGACAACCGGCTCCAGTGGAGGAGAGGATGGTTGTATCACTGATGGGAGAGGCGTGGTCACCAAAGACTGCACCTCCGAGGACTGCACTTACGCTGATCATTGCTGCATTAAGCAGGGTTGAGCCGTCGAAACCCTTAGCCTGTCCTAGGCC
>CAYMRN010000183.1:4041-4269 GCA_964392855.1 uncultured Sphaerochaeta sp. | reverse complement strand
TGCATCAAGCCATCTTTGCAAGAATATGCAGGTTTTGGGGTTTCTTCTACCTTATTATATATACACGAGAGCCTATCCCTTGAATGGGTGTTCTCTATTTTTGGTTATGTAGGGATTGTCTGAACCTTTCTGGACTGTATTTGTCCCAGGTTCTGTTACCTTTTGAGGTATAACTACATTTTTACATCCTTTTTTCATATTTTTCTTGTGTCAGAGGCTTGCTGTACG
>CAYMRN010000183.1:0-4031 GCA_964392855.1 uncultured Sphaerochaeta sp. | reverse complement strand
GGTAGCAGTGAAGCCAAGGGTGGTGCAAAGGAAGTGGTCATTGGTGTATTCCAGCCCCTTACCGGTGAAAACGGTGGTGGTGGATACCAGGAAGTCTTGGGCATACGGTATGCCAATGTCGTCTATCCCACTGTTCAGATCAACGGTGAGACATACAACGTTCGCCTTGTCGAAGCCGACAACAAGAGCGACAAGACCGAAGCGGTCACTGCTGCACAAAGCCTTATCTCCAGTGGTGCTTCTGTCATCATCGGATCGTATGGTTCTGGCGTATCCATTGCAGCTGGTGACATTTTCCTTGATAACAAGATTCCAGCCATTGGCGCATCCTGTACAAATCCTCAGGTAACGCAGAGCAATGACTACTACTTCCGCGTATGTTTCCTCGATCCTTTCCAGGGAACGGTCATGGCCAACTATGCTTGGCAGGAAGGGGCTAAGAAGGCTGCTGTCATTACTCAGCTAGGGGATGACTACTCCTCAGGTCTTGGCAACTTCTTCAGCAAGGCTTTCAAGGACCTTGGTGGGAATGTAGTCAGCGAACAGCGCTTCCAGACCAACACCACAGACTTCAAGTCCATCCTGACCAACATCAGGGCCGCTAACCCTGATGTGATCTTTGCCCCATCATCCATTGCCACCGCGCCCCTTATCATCAAGCAGGCTCGTGAGCTTGGGATCACAGCCAAGATCATGGCAGGCGATACTTGGGAAAACTCCTCCATCATAGAGAATGCCGGCATAAGTGCCGAAGGCGTTGTCCTTTCCACATTCTTTGATGATGCAGACCCTGCAACGGCCGAAGCGGCTGCCTTCATCAAGGGCTTCAAGCCTTACCTGAAAGAGAACAAGCAGGATGAGATCATCCCAGCAGTCTCTGCCCTCGGCTATGATGCGTACATCACAGCCCTGAAGGCTATCGAAAAAGCTAACTCCACAAAGGGTCCTGCCATTCGTGATGCCCTTGCCGGTGTGGCTGTTGAAGGTGTAACAGGAAAGATTACCTTTGACTCCAATGGTGATGCCGACAAGGACATGGCATTCATCAAGACCGTCAAGGACGGTAAGTTCAAGTTCCTGAAGACTGTAAGTGTCATGTAGTTTTTGCTCTAGGCTTTGTCGGGATGGATTCCATCCCGACATGTCATTTCTTACTGTTTTACATTCTGCTTTGTTTTAGCTTTCTTGTTTTTTGTTTCTTGTTTTAGTCTTCGTTCTGATCCTCAGGTTGGTAGTATGGGGCGCAAAGGAGTTGGTTACCTTTTTCTTCTTCCATCCCTTATTGAGTGTTTGTATGGCTAATACTGGTTGCTAGTTTCTGCTATGACCCTATTGAACTGGTAATCTCCATTTCCTTGATTGTCCCCCAGTCAAACACATGCTACTATCACCTTGGCTCTAACCCCATTAGAAAACGAACCGTTCTCCTTCACTGAGAACATCATGTTCGGATATGGAGAACTTTTGATGAGTATGACAACCATCCTGCAGCACTGCCTGACAGGAATTTCCCTAGGAGGAGCTTACGCCCTGATCGCCATCGGCTATACGTTGGTGTACGGCATCCTCCGTCTGATTAACTTCGCCCATGGTGATATCTTCATGATGGCCGGCTATTTCATGATATTTGCCCTAGCCAGTTTTCCCTGGCCTGTGGCCATCATCATTACCCTGGTTGTCACCACGGTAATGGGAATAGGCATAGAGAAGTTTGCCTACAAGCCACTTCGGAACTCGCCGCGTATGTCCATCATGATAAGTGCTATCGGAGTCTCATACCTGTTGCAGAACCTATCCACGTATCTGTTTACTGCAATTCCCCGTGGATATCCTGAACTGCCGTACCTTAAGAGGATCTTCCGGGTAGGGGAGCTCAGCGCTTCCTTTGTCACACTGCTTACCCCTGTCCTTACTATCGTATTGGTCGCCATCCTGATGATCCTGGTCAACAAGACCAAGACCGGCATGGCGATGCGCGCTGTGAGCAAGGACTTTGAGACGGCCAAGCTGATGGGCATCAACATCGACCGCATTGTATCGGTAACCTTTGCCATCGGGTCCCTTTTGGCAGGCATAGGATCGATCCTGTACTTTACTGACCGTATGTCTGTTACCCCCTTTTCAGGGACCTTGCCAGGCTTGAAATGCTTTGTAGCTGCCGTCTTCGGAGGGATCGGCAATATCCCTGGTGCTGTGGTTGGAGGATTTTTCATAGGCATTGTGGAGACACTGCTCATAGCCCTTGGCTATTCAACCTTCAGCGATGCCTTTACCTTCCTCCTTTTGATAATCATGTTGCTCGTAAAACCGACTGGCCTCTTTGGCGAAAAGAATGTGGAGAAGGTGTAGCGATGAAGATTAAACGAAATACCCTCCTGACCACTATAACCTTTGTCCTGCTTATCATCTTCCTCTACTGGCTTAGTGCCAACCGCCTTCAGCATGGAATGCTCGTATCAGTTCTGCAGAAGGGAGCTATCTTTGCACTGGTTGCAGTCTCCATGAACCTGCTCAATGGCTTTACCGGACTGTTCAGCCTTGGACAGGCCGGCTTCATGTCTATTGGTGCCTACACCACTGCTATCCTTATTATTCCTGTGCAGAGCCTCGATGGTGTCTACTATATGAATGGGGTGCACCCAGGCATCAGGGCACTGAAGATGTTTGTCGCAGACTGTCCGTCCTTTGTACAGAGTGTCTTTCCCTTCATAGCCCTGCTGCTGGGTGGCTTGCTTGCCGCTGGAATTGCAGCGATTGTAGGGGTGGCCGTGCTCAGGCTTAAAAGCGACTACCTGGCTATAGCAACCTTGGGCCTTTCGGAGATTATACGGGCCATCTTCTCCTCACCCAACTTTGACCAGATAACCAACGGCTCCTACGGCCTGAACAAGATACCCAACTTTCCCGAGATGGCTTGGGGCCTCATACCGTCTTTATTGACACCCTTCGTTGTGGTGACCTTCTGCATTATCTTTATCCTCATGTTGATAAACTCATCCTACGGAAGGGCCTTCAAGGCCATCCGTGAGGATGAGATAGCTGCAGAGGCGATGGGCATCAACCTGTTCAAGCACAAGTCGATGAGCTTTGTGGTAAGTTCGTTCTTCTCCGCCATCGCAGGAGGCCTCTTGGCTATGTATATGCGTTCCATTGAGGCCAAGACCTTCTCCATTACCCTGACGTACGACATCCTGCTCATTGTGGTGATCGGAGGCATTGGTAGCGTTTCAGGCAGTATCATCAGTGCCTTCCTGGTAACTGCAGCCAAGGAGTGGTGGCTACGTTTCTTCGACCAGCCGCTCTTTATAGGCGGGTGGCAGGTTCCCCTGTTCAGGACAGGCTTCAGGATGGTCATCTTCTCCATCCTCTTGATGGTGGTAGTCCTTGTCTACCGCAAGGGGTTGATGGGCAGCAGCGAATTCAAGTGGGACCATCTCTTCGGGCGGTTCAAGCGAACTGGGAACCGTAAGGGAGGCGACAAATGAGCAACATCCTCCTAAAGACTGAGCATATAACCATGCAGTTTGGTGGTGTCGTAGCTGTCGATGACCTCAACATAGAGATTCCCGAAGGGAAGATCACAGCCCTTATCGGGCCCAACGGGGCCGGTAAGACCACTGCCTTCAATGTCATAACCGGTGGCTACCAGCCTACCAACGGTAAAGTGACCTTCGACGGTCAGGTCATTGGAGAGAACTACCCACGGTCGAAGATGAAGAAGATCTACAACGGGACCTACAGGACCTTGAACGAGCACCAGGTGATCAACACCCCTGATAAGATAACACGTCTTGGTATGGCTAGGACCTTTCAGAATATCAGGCTGTTTAAGGACTTGACGGTATTTGAGAATGTCCTCATCGCTAAGCACTGTCACATCAAGGCAGGTATGCTGCGTTCGGCTTTCAGGCTTAACAAAGCCGAAGAGCTGATGATGAATCAGGAAGCCGACAAGCTTCTGCACACCGTCGACCTGCATATGCATAGGGATGAGAAGGCCTCTTCTCTTCCCTATGGAAAGCAGCGCAAGC